>JBASVF010000181.1:0-10102 GCA_049275795.1 Desulfomonilia bacterium | reverse complement strand
TCTCTGTACTGGTGAAATATCATAGCCCGGTCCAACCACTCGTCATCACGCACGATTTTTCTCTTGTAAAACATCATGGCCAGAGTCGACATCTCGTAGAGAAACAGCTCGAACAGGTCGATCGCCTCGTTTCTTTCCAGGCCCAGGGTCGACAAGGCCTGCCGGATGCAGTGCCTGATGTGGCCGGTCAGCCAGTTCCCCTTTACGAAGGACGAGAAGAACCCGCTGCTTTCTCCCAGGCCCAGGGCGAGCGTGCAGCAGAAGAAGTAGATGTCGAAGACAGGGAGCCCCCTGATGCGGCCCCGCTCCCAGTCGAAGACCTCGAGCTTGCGGCCCTGCCTTAGCAGGTTGCCCTGCCAGAAATCACCGTGCAGCGGCGCAATCACCACGCCGGGCCCGCATGTGCTCGCGAGCCGCTCGCCCAGCCGGTCGATGCACTCCGCAGTCTCCCGCTCGCCCGGGTACATTGCATGAAAGCGCAGCTTCAGGCCTTCGACCGATTCCAATACGAGGTCACGGCCGTCCTGCCCGCGAGACCCCAGGCGGCGCACGCACTCCGTCCACCACCCGATCACCGGGTTCACACCGGCTCGAAACACCGGCGGAACCACCCGCCCCAGACTCCACACCACGTGCGGGAACACGGGCCTGCCGTGCAGCATCTTCTCGACGTTCGCCACCACGCCCTCGCTCCTGAGCTGGAACACCGGAGCGGGTATGGACCCTGCCAGGCCGTTCCCCAGAGCCCCGGCCAGGTGTTCGAGACAGGAGAACTCGTTGAAGAACGACGGGAACTCGCCAGGGTGGGTGGTGATCTTTGCCAGGGCAAAGGGTAAAGCCGACCGGTCGTGGAAGAACAGCGCGATCCACCGGTTCTGCGTCTTGCGGATGACGAGCGGGGATACCCTTCCAGGCACCGGGCCGTCCCAATGCGCGCCCCACTCTTCAGAGAGCCTTCGGGATATGAGGCTTATGGTATCCATCCTTCAGCTCTGCCTTGCGATCACGAAGACCTGCACGGCAGGGTCCATGATCCGTCTGAGAACGCCATGGAGCCCCAGGCCTGCCAGCACCCTCACGGCCAGCCTTCGCGCGGCGCTCCCGGAGTAGATGCTGCGAAAGTAGTAGGACGTTGCATGGCGGTCGTACGCCGGCAGCATCACCCCCAGGTGGTGCCTGGCCAAGAACATCTCGTAGCGGACGCGCCTCTGGCGCAGCAGCGACTCGATGGCGCGCTCCATGCCCGGGCACCGGTTCACCACGTAGAGTGTGCCCTTGCACCTCTCCAGGGCCTCGGACAGTGCACGCGCAACGATATCCACGCCGCCTTCTCCCGGCGGCCTGCTCTTTACCTGGATGCAGACATCCCCGCATCTCTCGCCTTCGGGAAAGAGGGCATCCCCGGCATAGGCGCCCCGGCCGTTTTCGCCCCGGGGTATTGTGATGCGCTCATAGTCCCAGGCGTTTTCGCCCAGCACCAGGTAGTCGTCATCGAGCCTGTTGTAGAAGATCATCGCTCCGTATCCGGCCTGTGGGAGAGAATGGCCGCTCTCGGCCTGCCTTGCACGTACAGGCCCGCAAAGCTCTGCGCGACCGGAGGTCGATCAGCCGCCTGCGCCTTCCGCCGGCGGGCCTTCAACCCTCTTAAGCCAGGCCTCCTTCCACCACAGCAGGCAATGGCGGTCGCAGCCGTCCCACTCCCGGGAGACGCCTCCGTCCCCGTCGCACACCACGCTATCGAGCAGGACCGTGTCCTTTATCCTCGAGAGCTTCCACCTGCGCTCGTCAAAGACCTTTTCCAGCCGCTTGAGCACGGTGTAGGTGCCCCCGCAGTACTTTCTCTGCGCCACGGTGAACGAGAGCCCCTGGTACTTGCCGTTTTGGTCGAGGGTCTTGAGTATCTCGTCCAACGTTTTCACCATCACCCGCTCGCCCGGCCTGAGCCCGAGCGGAGGCAGCCGGCCCGGCTCTGCCGGTTGCGAGGCCCCCTGCCCCATCTGCAGCCCTTTCCACCGGGATTGCAGAATCAGCCTCCTTGCCGCGGCCATGATCAAACCCGCCCGGCGGATGCCCCTGCGAACGGTGCGGCCGTAGAGCTTTTCGATCAGGGATAGATCGTTCACAGACTCTTCGAGGCACTGCAGGTGGCACACGTTCGCGTCCCCTGCAAGCAAACCCGCTCGTAGCCATGGAGCCTTCCCGTGCTCGGCCCTTCGGCCGCCTCGATCATCGAGCATCCGCGCCTGGGTGAGCGGCAGGCCTTCCAGGTTTTTCGTTTCCATATCATCCGCCCCTTTCCTGAAGTTTCCCGAAACTTTGCTCCCGTTGCTGTGCTGCCTGTAGACGCCGCGATGATTTCATGGCGCGGCCGCGTTTCGCTACACCGGGCGGGCCGATAACGAAACCCCTGCTCACGCCCGCCCAGGGGTGATCAGAAGGTATCGAAGGAGCGGCATGCTCCCTCGTCGATGAGCACCGCGCAGTCGGGCCTGCCTATGGTATCCTTGAGCAGCGCAAGCACGCTTACGATCAGGGGTTGCATCGAGCCCGGCATTGCCTGCTCACGGTTGAGGCCCCACTCGCTCACGAGAAACGACGGGATGCCGCTTTCCTCTCCATCCGTGTCACGCCGGAGCCAGAAGAAACCGAGCAGCCTCCTGTGCTCGAAGCACACCACGCACAGCTCTTTTTCGAGCCGCTGCTGCACCTCGGCGAAGTTCCTTGCCGCCATGGCCACGGTCATCAAGTCGAGGTCGCCTGCGTGTGCAAGCCTGGCCTCGATTAAACTTGCCTCATGCGCACATTGGCCGTACTCGTAGCGTCTCAGGTTCCGCCTGAGGTCAGCGGCCCGGGGCTCCTGTTCTGACCCGTCCCCGTCACGGCCGCCCGGGCTTGCCAGCCGCCGCAGGTACGAATAGCAGGCGTTGAATCGCTCGTTTTGCCTCCACCTGGGCAGCAGCTCGTAACGCAGGTGATTGACGCCTTTCCAGACCATGCCCGGGGGATAGCAGCGCACCCTCACCTGTTCGTGGATCGTCGAGGTCCACTCGCGCTTGAACTGCTCGTCTCCCCGGCCGATATCGAACTCCCTGATCCCCGGGGTTTTGAACATGTCCTCGATGACCAGGTAGAAGAGCAGCACCCCGGGCGAGTAGGCATAGAACGACGGGTTGTAGGTGGTCTTGATGCCGTAGACGATGTCTCCGGAATGAATGGCGATCAGGTAGGCGATGGGCCTGCCGTTGAGAGTGAGCGCGTGGAATCGCAGCATGCCCCTGCTCTCGAACCGGGGGCACAGCCGGTAGTAGAACTCGGGGTGCCGCTCCGCCCCCTTCCAAGTGCGCGCATACATGTCGAAGAAGCTCTCGAGGTGGGCATCGATCTGCTCCCGGCCCGAGATCTTGAGCAGGCCGAGCTCCCCCAGGCGCGAGATCCGGTTCAGCTTCCTGCGGAATTCCTTTTGGGTGTGCTTGGAGAGGGCCTTGAAGTTCTCGTCGAACGAGCTCTTGAGGATAAGGTACCGGCTGCCGGCCTTTTTCTCAATCCTGCAGGAGAAGAGGCCTGCTCGCGTGGAGAGCTCGTCGAGGGTCTGCACCTGGTCCTGCGCCAGGCGCATCTCGTCGAGGTCCAGGATGAACCTGCTCCCGAAGCGCTGCCTGAGGTACTTCACGAGCCGGGTGAACACGGTCGCGAAATCGAGCCGGGTGAGTATGCCCTGGTACGGGGTGAAGGGATTGCTCACGAACCCCACCCGGTGAAGTAACCTCGAGCCGCCCTGCCCCCTGCTGCACACCAGGGGGGCCAGCCCCACGTCCTCGCCGCCCTGGGTGAAGAAGATCAGCAGTGGGTCTTTGTCGCTGTCGACCGTTTCCAGGGCCGTGCAGTACCACTCCCAGCTAAGGTACGGAACCTTTGAGCCGCACCCGGCCAGGAGGCCTTCCCAGCGCCCCGTTATCCGTGCAAGGTCTTCACGCCTGGTGACGGCCTGGACCTCGAGGTCCGAGACCTGCGGCCCGGGATGACGAACCGCGTTATCACGCAGGCCCTCACCGTGTATCGCTGTAGAGAGATTTTCACCCGTCATGAACAACCCCCATGGCATCAGCTCGGTTCGCAACCGAGGGAAATCGGCGTGCTGCATGTGCATGTGCCCTGATTCTCCTTGTGCAGGCGGTCCCCGCCGGGATGACGCCCGGCGGGGCATGGTTTGCATGATTCCATCCGTGCAGGTGAATTCCGGTGGATGCCCTTGCCCTCGTGACGGCCCTTCCCTTGATTCCCTCTGTGCAGGGGTATTCCATCACCAGGGGCGTGAGCGCAGAAATTGCCGCTGCCGGTCTGTTTCGCCGGGTACACACGATCGAAGCGGCTGGTCGATCGTCTCCGGCTCGCACACGGGTTTTGCCTTGTGGGACAGGAAACGGCCCGCAGCTCCGCCACGGCGGGTGATGTTTGCTTTGCTGGTTGGTCAAAAAACGAGAATTACTGGCAAACCCAGAACTTACCCAAATATATTAGTAAGAGCCGGGTGCCGGTCCTCAAGCCGGTTTTCACGGGCGGGATGACATCCGGCATGAGCCGGTGTCTCGGGGCAAGGCGGGATAGCTGGCGGGGATTACCGCGGCATCTGCACTAACCTTTGAGATTTTCATGCACATCGATGCCTCCGGGCGAGCAGGCACTTACCCGGGCCCAGGGATATCGGGAGCCGGCCCCGACACCTTCGAGAGCCATTCTTTTCTCCAGTAATACAGGCAGGCCCGGTCGCATCCGGAGATATCGGCACCGTCGCAGTAGAAGCCCTCGAGTATGACGATGTCCTTTGCCTTCCGGACCTTATCGCCTCCGAGGTCGAGAATGGAACGGGGCATTGCGAGGACCCTGGATTGCCGCCCGCAGAAGGCCTTCATCTCATCCATGAACCTCAAGCCCTTGCACCGCCCCTTGCCGTCCAGGGTGTGCGCTATGCGGGCATGGGGCAGAACCTCTACGACATCACCGCGCGCCAGGTCCTCACCCGCGCCTCCCGGCCGGTCCGCACCGGGCGATACCTCCGGTCGAGGGTATAACCTCGACGTGAGCGTCCCGGCTTTCCTGACAGTGCGAAGCGTCCTGCGCTTCAGTGAGGCCCACGTACGAAGGCCGAGATGCCACCCTATCTCGGCTGCGTCGAATTCGCGGCCCATCCTGTCCAGGCACGTATACTGGCACACGTATCCTGCAGCGCCTCTCTCGAGCGGGACATCAGTTCTCAGTGTCTTGCGGTACAGGTCGAGCTTCGAGCCCGCCATGCGATGTTGTTCCGCCGTTGACGGTGGCCCTCCCTCCGCCTGCACAGGGGAAGACGGCTGCAGCTGTTCACGAGCCCGGGGCTGGTATCCTTCAACTGCTTCTTCAGGGGTGGATGCTCTCCTCAGCCAGGCCGTTTTCCAGAACAGAGAACAACTGCGGCCGCAATCCTCCCCGTTGAGCATGCCCTTGCCGTCGCACGTTGCGCCGGAGAGCACGACAATGTCATCGCACGAGAGCATTTCACGGTATTTCTCATCGTAGATCCATCTCACGGGCTTCAGGACGTTCAATCGCCTGCTGCAGTATTGCCGCATGTTCGGCATGAACAGCACGCCGCCGCAGAAGCCGTCCTGGTCCAGTGTCTCGAGGATCTCTTCATAGGGCCGGACGGTAACGATATCGCCCGCCCGGAAAGCCGTCCGGCTGCTTGCGGCGAGATAACCGGGGACGCGTTCCATGATCCGTTCCATGATATTCATATCAGACCTCCGAACGGCATGAACCGCCGCGTGCTTACCCTGCTAAGCCCGGCACCGCCTCACGGCTCTGGACGCCGCAGCAGGTCGTGTGAACGGTTCGAGCTCGATCCGGCTCCGCTCAACCGGCAAAGTCGATGCGAACCTCCGGGCCGGAACATCACGTGAAGATGGTATCACCGGTGCCGTCCTGGAAGACATGGCTGCCGAGAATCGTTCCATCGAGCGCGGTGGAGATGTAGTAATTTCTCGATCGGTTTATCTGGAAGAGATACGGGAAGCGGAAGCTGATCAAACTGCTCATGATCTCCTGGTTGTAGGTGGTGAAGGAATCGATGCCGAGCTCGACGATGCACCGGCCTATGAGGTTCACTACACGTTCCAGTGCGCTCCGCTCGTAGTAGATGTAGGGAATGGTCATGTGGTTGTCTCGCACCCTGAACATGACAAAGCCCACCATCCTTTTCTCGTGGTCGTATACCTTTGCATTGAGGTGGAAAAACCTCTTTGCTAGCGAAGAAAAATAGTACCTGGATGCGGTTCTGTCTGCAAAAGGTGCGGGAAGGACCCAGGGATACCTGATGGCCCAGTTCAGTTCCTCCGCGCCCCTGCGGTATAATTCCCTCTCCCGGTGCTCGTGGATGAACCGGTCGGTCTGGTGGTCGATTTCCGCGACGAACTCCACCAGGAAAGGCTCGAGACGGGCGTGCCTGCGTTTCCAGAGCAGGAACCGAAGATCCACGAAAATGTTCAGGAAGCCGTCGATGCATTCCATGACGGGCGTTAATCCCTGGAGCTTCGGGTATTTCTTGCGGATGAACCTGGCGCTGCAGCTCCGCACGATCAGCTCCCGGCCCTTCAGGGTCTTCAGGAGCGTGAGCTTTTTCGATGCCGCGAACACCTTGTCGGCCTCGTCGGTGGAGCCTGATGTCACGATGGGGTAATGGTTCATTGCCGTCACCAGGAGAAATCCCCCGGTTCCCTGTCTCCGGTACCTTGGATCGACCCACCACGAGGTGAGCCATGCAATGCGGCGCTCCGCCCCATCGATGAAGACCCGGTCGGGCAGGAGCCCGATGTACCCGACCACTGCATCGCCGTCGTAGGCAACGAGCAGCAGCACATCGTCTTCCTTTGCGTTCGGGTTGTTGACGAACGACAGGAGCTTGTGCCTGGTGATGGGGAGCACATCCCTGCTCAGGAGGCTTTCCCGGCATTCCTCATCGAGCAATTCTCTGAAGGAATATTTTACGATCTTCATCGTAGAGCTTCTCTCCGGCCCTGAAACGGGCCCTGTCGAAACGTGCGGAAGAAGGTTCTTGAACGGAAGTCACAAGAAGACTCGAGCCGATCGCGCCCCGCCATGGCCCGGGATGCTCGAGCCCGGCTCGAAGGACCCGGGCCTCACACCTGCTCATCGAAACCGGGAGGCCATGCTCAGTGATGGATCATGAAGGGCCGGCTTTCCCTTTGAGAAAAAGCCGGCCCTTTGAAATCAGGAGTCGTCGCCTGCCGGACTACAGCTCCACGCGCACTCCGGTAGGGCTCCGGGGTGGTGTGGTGTCCGCATAGGTCGACCCGTATACGTATGCCCCGATTTCCCACCCGCTGCCGTTGTCATTCTGGTTTCTCTCGATGACCTTGCCGGGCCAGAGGGAAGCCGGGTCGAGGCCGTTCTGGAATTGAGACCCCAGATTGGATCCCTTGTCTATGCATGGCGAGGTCGATCGCAAGGTGAAATCGCTTCCCGCCGGATTCGTCAAATTCGGGTTGACCGACCAGGTGGAGTGGGCGTCCCACCCCGTTGCGCTCCTGTAGCTCGACCAGTTCGAATAGCTCGTGCTCCCAACCCGCGCCACCGTGCTGTTTGCGGTCTGGTAGAAGCAGTTGTAGTCGGAGCTCCAGTTACTTGCACTGGTGCAGCGTATCGGCGCGGTTCTCGCAGAGTGGAAGATGTTGTTCCTCAGCACCCATGGATGGGCGTTCGCGACGTAGGAGATGACATGGTGGCTGTTGTTGTAGAAGGTGTTCCCATAGATGTAGATCGGGCCGTCGCCGTCGTAGGAGCACTGGATGCCGTTTCCTGCGGCGTCATGGATGAGGTTGTAATAAACGTAAACCTTGTTGGCCCCCTGCGAGAGGTAGATCAGGTTGTGCCCATAGGGGAAGTCTTTCTCCTGGAAAATGTCGTTATTGTATATGTAAACCCCGTCGTAGGTGCCGCCGCCGTCGTGGATATCGATGTTGTTGTGTGCGGTGTTGTATGCCCTGTTCGAATAGATGCGCACATTCGACGCCGTGACGCCGCTCCTCGGGTACGAGCACACGATGTGCCTCCCTGCATCGTGCATGTCGTTCCTGCGGATCGTGATGTTGTCACCGCCGTACGAGAATATGCAGTTTCCGATCTGCGTGGCGCTGTCGGAGCCGATGATGCCGTGATGATGGATATGGCAGTCCTGGATGATCCAGTTGTCGCTGTTGGCATCGATCCGTATTCCCCCGTTGCCGTCCGTGTCGATCTTGCCGGTGCAATTGATCTCCAGGTTCTCAATCGTTACATAGTCCTTACCGTTGCCTACGATGCAATTGTCCCTGACCCCATAGAGCACGTTGGTATATCTCGAATCGGGGTCCGAAGGAGCGTAGACATACAGGTATCCCCCGCCGATATAGTAGTCGTATTCCCTGGAAAGGCTTCCCGTGCCCGATTTCAAAACCCCCCAGTAATACGCCGTTCCCTTCTGAAAAAAGACCATCCTGGAGGTCGACACATTCGAACACCTCCAGATGTTGCCGGAATACTGGGAAAACCCTGTACGCACATCCGAGCCCGAGATTATCGGTGCCGCACCTGTGCCATACGCCCCGAACGTGATGGGGCTGCCGGACGTGCCCGAGCTCGGGACGACGAGCTGCTCTCTCCACACATCCCCTCTCCTGAACAGGATGGTATCACCGGGAGAAAACGAACGCCCGTTTACCTTGCTGATGGTTTTCCATGGGCTCGAGGTGCTCAACCCGTTGTTGCTGTCGCTTCCGCTGTTGGAAACGTAGTATGTGGCCGTCCATCCCGTCGTAGCTACCAGGACGAACAGCGAGGTGAACAGGACGTACCTTCTCAATGCACTGCATGCTCTTTTCATTTGCTGCCCCCACGTTCTCTGATGATGTAGAGCGTAACCACTCGCCGGGGATCAGGCATGATCCATGCCAAGAGCTTTCATAGGGCAATGACGTCATTTTTCATTATCTTTTAAAGGCGAAGCGATTGATGATCCTCCATGTCGCGGGGCTGGGGGTACAATATTTTCCAGGACCTCATACAATAATGTTGCTGGGAAAACATATCCTATCCTGCATGGTTGCCCGGTCGATACGCACGAAAACCCCGGGTGTTTTCCCCGGTGCCGGCTCCGGCACGGGACCCGGGTTTTGAAGGTGCCGGGATGACGGCATGGACAGCATCAGACATTGATTCCTGCGTTCACAGGTTCCCTTGGCGGTTTTACCGGGAGAGTCGCCGTGTTCTCCAACGATCCCCGCTGTTTCCGGGTTCGCAGGATCCACGGTTTTTCAAGGAGTGATCCCTGTCGATATGCTTCGTGCCCATACCCCTCCCGGAAAACGTTCAACCTGCAGCCTGGGGAGACCCGGTGACGGATCTCACTACCTGGACGAGGTACCGGCTCTGTGCCTCCCAAGTATAATTTCGATACACGGCCATTCCTTTCGCAAGGATCTCGGAGTGGAACTCGCGGTCGGAATAGAGGCCGTATAAGGCGTGTGAGAGGCTCATGGAGTTCCCCGGCTCGAAGAGGACCATGGAGTCCCTGTCGAAGTAATCGAGGATGCCCCGGGTCTCCGGAACGACCACGGGCTTGCCCATGCACAGGTATTCGAAGATCCTGGTAGGCAGATTGATCTCGGTGAAATGGGTCCGTTTGTTCGGGACGAGGCCGACCGAGATCCCCTCGATGGCCGATACGATCCGCTCGAGCGGGACAAAACCGTAGTACCTGACGATATCACCCAGTTGCAGCTCTTCTACGAGCGCCAGAAAGTCCCTCACCCAGTCGCCGTCGCCGTATACGTCGAACCTGAGGTTCGGTATCCTGTCCCTGAGGTGGGAAATAGCATACAGGGCCGTATCAAGCCCGTTCCGTTCGACGATGGTGCCGTGATACATGACCACGAAAGCGCCGTTATCCGCCGGGCCGGGACCGGCCCTCGCGAGAGAACCCCTGTTGAAGATCGAGCCGTCCGGGGAGTTCATGACGATGTGGATCTTGTCCGGCGGGCAGCCCCGGCTTACGAAGAGGCGCTGGAACGAC
>JBASVF010000180.1:0-16051 GCA_049275795.1 Desulfomonilia bacterium | reverse complement strand
CACGCCCGCACGACGAACCACCGGCGTGAGATCTACGTCCTGGCCATGGAGGAAACCAATGTCCAAAAAGGGAACATGGGCGGCTTTCTTGTCGGGTGCGATTGTTCTGTTCGTATTCACATTGTCGCTCGTACACTGCGGCACGACCGGTGCGGCCTCAGCGCCCCCGGGAAAGGCGGATAATCCGGATGCGACCCAGGCTGTCCCCGCGCCTTTCTCGAAGGAGACCAATTGCGCCGCCTGCCACGAGTCATACGTGGGCTCGGTGAAAGACAGCAGGATGCTGATAAATAAGCATTCCGTCATGATCAAGGACTGTTTCTTCTGCCACAAGGAGGATGACCTGGTTTCCAAGCACGAGAAGGTCACCGGGCCACCCAAGAAACTGTTCAGGCAGAGGAAATATCCAAACGACATGTGCACCTCGTGCCACGGCTCCTACGACAAACTGGTCGAAAAGACGAAAGACAGCACCGCCTTAAAGACGGTTCACGATGAGCTGATCAACCCACACCAGACCCATGTAGGGCAGGTCGAATGCCACAACTGCCACAAGATGCACAAGGACAGGCCGCCCATCGAGTACTGCTACGGCTGTCATCACCCGAGGCAGCTCAGCAACTGCAAGGATTGTCATGCCCCCCAGAAGGAGTGAATCGACGACAAACCAGGTTACACCCTACAAAGGAGTGCACACATGAAAACGATGTTCAGATACCTGTGTTCTTCATTGCTGATGCTTGCTCTTGCATACCCCGTTTTTGCCGCGGATGACGCCATGGATCTGGCTCCGCTGCCTGCAGGCACCAATCTGTTCATCACGTATTACAACTCGATCTCCTCTGATGCCTCGTATGCCGATGGATCCAAGGTCAACGAGGATTTCAACCTCGATGGCCGCATAGGAATATTCCGTGGGGCCTTTTACTACAAGATCGGTGGGTTCACCGCCCTGACCGATGTGGTCCAGCCCTTCGGGTCCACCTCGGCCCGCACGACGCTCCCCGGCGAGACCTCCCACGTTCACCTGTCATCGCCGTCGGGGTTGGGGGACTTTGTCCTTCACCAGGCCGTGTGGCTCATCAACGATCCCGCGAGTCAGTTCTACTTTGCGCCTGACCTCTTCATCACAATGCCTACGGGAGAGTACGACCACGACAAGGCAATGAACCTCGGAGGTAACCGGTGGGCGTTCAGGCCCGGCTTCGGCATTGTCAAGGGCATCGGCTCGAAGGGCACCCTGGTTCAGCTCAGGGGCTCGGTCGAGTTCTACACAAAGAACGACGAGTATCTTCCCGCCAAGTTCGAGCAGAAGAAAGACCCGGTCTATGAGTTCCAGTCCTTTCTCATCCAGTTCCTCGATCCGGGAACCTTCCTGGCCCTCGAGTACAACTACACCTGCGGCGGAGAGACAAAGCTCGACGGCGTCAAGCAGGACGACGAAACCAAGACACATGCCATGGGGTTTACCGTCATGCGGATGATCACCGCCAACACCCAACTCATTATCAAGTACAAGAAGGATGTGGATGTAGAGAACGGCCCCAAGACCGACACCCTGGGCTTGCGGCTGGCTTACCTGTTCCCGCCTTCCGACAAGGATTGAACCCCGAAGCTTGAAATGGATCGGCCGTGACCTCCAGCCGGGCGTGCCCGGCTGGAGGTTTTTGCATGGGCGGGGATGCCCCCGCTTTCTGCGCGAAGCCCAAGGGCGTTCACGAGCGCAAACGGCATCTGAGATGACGGCAGCCCCGTGCCGCCCTCCCCTCACCGCGAGCTGGGCATTGCCCGGAAATCCATCGGCTCGCACCGCCGGCCGGGGGATAGGGAACATCATATCGAGGGCATGGCGTGCACCTTCTTTTGGTTACGGTGCGATACCGGTATTGGCACTCTCATATGATTCCCCCGGGCGTTATACCTTCTTTGGGTACAAGGCGACGGCAGGGGCGGCAACGTTGAGAGGGGTCGTGGTCCGTTCACCTCTGCGGGGTACAGTGCACGGTCCCCTTAAAAAAGCCTGTATGGGAGGCCTGTCCGCCCCGGGAGGATCCTTTTCAGGCCTGCTGTTTGAGCACCCTGTCTATGCAGTCCAGCTTCCTCATGGGAACGAGCCCGAGCAGCGACTGAACGTGCTTGGCGTCACGGAATCGCTTTTCCTGTCCGTAATCCTGCATGTAGCCGTAACCGCCCAGGGCCTGAATGCCGTCGGTGGTAACCTCGCAGGCGAGCGACTGGATGCGGATCGCGACCGCGCGGGCACAGAGGCCCCAGTCCTTCTCCTGAGTCTCCACGACCCGGCATGCGGTCGCCAAGGCGAGATCCGATGTCTTTATCCTGATAGCCATGTCCGAGAGCATCATGCGCAGCTCAGACCAGTTCACGATCTCGCGTCCTCCCTGAAAGCGTGTCTTGGCATACTCGCACGCCTCCTCGAATGACCCCTTCATGATCCCGCACGACATGGCTGCGGCAGTCACGTGCATCCGATCGGAGGCCTCGGTGAAGTACCGGGCGCCCTCCCCCTGGGCTCCCACGGGCTCGGCCCTCACCCCCTGGAAGGTGATATCCACTGCAGGGCAGGCATGGAGCCCCAGTGACAGGACCGGCTCGCTGATGCTCACGCCTTTGTCTCCCAGGTCGACGAGGCAGTAGGAGAATCCCGAACCTTTTGTCCTGACTGGGATCAGCGCCCTGTGGGCCAGCCCGCCGAGCACAACGTACTCCACGGAGCCCGTGAGCAGGTAGGAGCCGTTTTCCTCTCTCGCGTCCGCCATGTGGCTGATCTCGGAGGGGTTGTTGAGGCTGGGGGTTGCGATCAGGGAATCCCTTGCATCCCGTGCGCTCAGGAATACCCGTCTCAGGATTTCGTTTTCCCCGGCTCTCGATATTATCTCCTGGGAGAGCGCGTTGGTGAAGATGATGCCGCCCAGGGATGCATCCACCCGGCAGATGGAGTCCAGTATCACACACAGCTCACTGATTCCCCGGCCGGCGCCTCCGAGTTCCTCGGGAAGGGTGATACTCAGGAAGCCCACCTCCCAGGCCCTGCTCAAACACTCTTCGAAAAACGGCCCGAACGGGTACCGGTCATTCGATTCCCGGTTCGAAGAGAGCTCTTTCTTCGCGAAGCTCCGAGCGAGATCCTCGAAACTCTGCAGTTCCGGCTCGAACATGGCGATCATACCCACCTCCTTTTAATCTTCGAAAACCCTGGCCTGGGGATACGCCCGGCCGATCAGGCATTTGAACACGTTCAGTCTGTTAAGCTGATTCGTGCCCTCATAGATCTGCAGCAGCTTCGAGTCGCGCAGGTGCTTCTCGGCCCGGTTGTCATGCCGCACTCCCGCCTGTCCCATGAGCTCCAGGGCCATCTGGCAGTTCTTCATCCCGATATCGGTTCCCACGAACTTGGCCAGGGACCCCCAGCCGGATGTGCACTGGGCTTCGGTCTCTTTCTGCCAGTCGAAGTAGAGCTTCCGGAAAAGCCAGGTGGAAACGGCGTGTTCGAAGAAGGGTGCGACGACGTTGTCCAGGACCGCCTGGGGTGCGTACCGGTAGTAGTAGTACAGCGGCTTCCACTGTAGGATCTTGAAGAACCCGAACAGGCCGTTCGCATAGTTGGTCTCGGTGTATGCAAGCCTGCCCAGGGCCACGTTCTTGTACATCTCGGCAAGCATGCACTGGGCCCATTCATGGCTGATGAGCAGCTTTCCGTCCACCTCGGTCTCGGAGGCGAACCTGAGCGCCTCCTCGTAGGCGCCCCGGGCCACCCCGGTGCCAAAGGCTGCGACCCCGGCCCTGGACATCGACACGACGTAGTCGACGAGCTGCATGGTCAGCTTTGCGAGAGGCCGGGAGAGCTTTGCCTGATCTCTCCTGTCGATGCACACGTACTCCTGCGGTATGAAGCAGTCTTCGAAGATGAGTTCGCTTGCCGGGCAGCCCTTCTGGCCCATCTTGTGCTCCTGCCGGCCGAAGGAAAATCCCTTGAGCCCGTTTTGGACCGCGAACATGACCATGTTCTCCGAAGGTTTCGTGAAGTCCTCGTACGCGCTTGTCATGTGCCACTTCGACAGATGGCCGTTGGAGATGAAGACCTTCCTGCCGTTTACGATGTACCCGCCTTCAACCTTTTGCGCGCGGCACGCCGGCCTCCCCCGGTCGAGGAGCTCCACCTCCTCGGCATCCGTGCCGGCGCCCGGCTCGGTGTGTGCAAGCGAGATGAGCCTGGGGTCGCCCGCCTTCTCTCCTTCCACCGTATCCCTCATCACCCTGTTCATGAGCCTCAGGTTGCAGGTTGCACTCAGGGTGGCCACCCCGAGGTAGTGGACACCGATGAGGTTGGCCATCGCGGTGCACGCCGAGGCGATCTCCTCCAGGAAGTTGGAGAGCGAGGACATCACGTAGCCCTTTCCCCCGAACATCTTGGGGATCCACATGGAGTAGAAGCCCCAGTCGTTGGCGGTCTTCACGAACTCCCACGGCAGGTAGCCGGGGTCCTCCTGCATCTTCCTGTCCAGTTCCAGTGCATAGGGCCGCACCACCTCGTCGTTGAACTTTCGGGCCAGCGCCACCGCTTCCCTCGTCTCCCGCACCACGGCCTTGGGCAGCTTCGGCACGGAGAGCAGGTTCACCATCATGTCGTCGAACCTCGGCTCCCTCTCCAGGAGTGACTTCATTTCCCTTCTCGAAACCATAGAAACCTCCTCAGTTCCCGTCAATGATCGGACCTCGAGGGACAAACCCCGGATCCGGCTGGAACTGTACGCTCAATGGAAACGCAACCCTTCCTTCCAGGCTCATTCCCGCAGGCGGACACAGAAGGAGGCCCCATAGGGCCTGCCGGAATGGTGCACTGTTCAGGCGCGCCTGCTGTCAAAGGTGTCCGGCGTCACCCCAATCTTCTGGAGCTCCTTCTTGATGATGCGGTGAGTGCTGGTCATGGGGAATTCCTTCACGAAGCGGATGTAGCGCGGGAGGGCAAACCGGGCGAGCTTGTCTTCGAGAAAGGCGATGAGCTCTTCGGGTTTAATGGTCTTGCCCTCCACCAGCTTCACCGAGGCCATTATCTCGTCCTCGGCCAGATCGGAAGGAACCGCGTAGACCGCCACGTCCTCGACCGCGGGATGCTTCATGATCACGTGCTCCACTTCGTAGGCCGAGACGTTCTCGCCGCCCTTTCGCATCGACTCGGTGTTCCGGCCCACAAAGTACAGGTAGCCCTTCTCGTCCATCCGCATCAGGTCGCCCGTGTAGAGCCATCCGTCCCTGATCTTTTCACTGCTCGCCTTCTCGTTCTTGTAGTATTCGACCCTGCTTCCCCCGTCCCTGGCCTCGAAGATCAGCTCACCGGGGGTCCCTGTCTCGACGTCGCGGCCGTTCTCGTCCACCAGCCGGAACTTTCCCAGTGCGGCCGTCGGCTTGCCGATGGATCCGACCGGGGCGGTCCCGAAATTGATGATGCCCTTGCCTCCTCCGTCAACAGCACCGTACCCCTCGTAGATCCTCACGCCGAAGCGCTTCTCGAAGGCCTCCCACATGTCCGCCGGGCACGCGGCCGAGAGCACGAAGCGCACCCTGTTGTCACGGTCGTCCGGCCTCTCGGGCTGTTTCATGAGGATGGGAATCATGGAGCCCAGGGTGTTGAACACGGTCGCACCGTACTGGCGCACCTCGTCCCAGAACCTGCTCGCGGAAAACTTCCTCGAGAGCGCGACCGTGGCCCTGACGCCCATGGCCAGCGTCACGGTCAGGAACAGGGCGTTGCCGTGGATGAGCGCGAGCGGGGTATAGTAGACGTCATCGCCCCTCAAGGTCACCCCGGCTACCGCGCAGAGCTTCTTGACGCCCGTGTTGCGGTACCGGTACACCACCCCCTTTGCGGGCCCGGTGGTGCCCGAGGTGTACATGATCAGGCACATGTCGTCCTTGTCGTAGCCGATGCCGGGCGCCTGGGCCGAGGAGCCGGGCCCGTAGGCGCCGCTCAAGGGGACCATGCCTCCAGGAACAGCAATCCCGGCAGCCTCCTGTTCGATGTCGTCCACGATGACCTTCCTGAGGTTGGGTGTGTCAGCCGAAACCCGGGTGACGGCATCCAGGAGCTCCGCATCCACGGCGAGAAACTCGATGTCGCTGTGGTTGATGATATAAGAAAGGCCGGGCCCTACAAGGGCCGGGTTCATGGGCACGATGTACATGCCGATCTTCTGGGCCCCGCAGAACAGGTCAAGGAACCTCGGGGAATTCCTCATGAACAGGCCGATGCCCTTGCCCCTGCCGCCGCCCAGCCCGGCCAGGAAGTTCGCCGCCCTGTTCGCATTCTCGTTCATCTGCCGGTAGGTGTACACCTCGTCCCGGTAGAGCAGGAACCTCTTGTCCGGCACCTGTCGCGCCCTTTCCTCCAGCAGCTCCGCCCATGACATGTCCTCGGCGAAGTAGCCCTTGGTGAGGCTCCTGAGGTTGCTTTTGAGCGTGCCTCTTTGCATCTCCTCCCCGAGGAACTTGAGGATCCAGGCAGCCGCGCCTGCCGCAAGCCTCAACTTCTGGATGGTAAGATCGAACTCCTGCCTCTGCATGGTCACCCCTTTCCCGGGTCAGGACCTTCTCGGGGGCTTGAGCTCCCGGCGGTGCAGCACCTTGAATCGATAGCCGAAATCATAACTCCTGCTCACCCTGATTGCGCCCGACTCGCATATGGCTGCGCAGTCGTTGCATGACATGCACTGGGGGAAATCCTCTTCCATGAAGGCCTTCTTGTTCTTCCCCTCCCCGGCTATGTAGAGCGCGCTGCCCGGGCAGATCATCGCGCACATGCCGCATCCCATGCACTTCTCCCGGTCTATGGACACCCTTCCCGTGGTCGCGTATTCCTCGTTGTCGTAGGTGGGAATCACCAGCCTTTCCCTGAGCGTGATATATGACATGATCCACCTCCTTTTTTAGCAGATGGTCTTCACCTGCCCGTGTTCGTACCAGTCCACATCGCGGACTTCCCGTTCCACCATGCCGTTCGGGTTGCCAACCGGGTACCCGAGGCAGATCCCCTCCACGAGCTCCCAGGGATAGTGTATCTTCAAGCGTCTCCTCCACTTTGGCAGGTAGCCGAGCAGCTTCGCGAAGCCTATCCAGCAGGTGGACAGGCCGAGGCTGTACGCGGCGAGGACCATGTTCTGGCCGCAGATGCCGCAGTCGAGATCCGGATTGCTCACTCCCCGCTTGTCCTTCATGAGCAGGATCACGGTCGGGGCACCGTGGAAGACCTTGAGCTTGCCTTGCGCGATGAGGGTAATCGCGCCGAAAGGGATGGGATGCAGGTCCCGCGGCCGCAGCCGTATGAAGAGCTGCGCGTAGAGCCACCTGAGGCGCGACAGGGCTCCGGGTTGCCTCCAGTCCAAGAAGAACCTGAAGAACTTGCACATCAGCACCACATCGCGCTCCATCTCCTCGAGCATGGCCCGGTCACGCACGACTGCAAACCTCCAGGGCTGGCAGTTTCCGGCCGACGGCGCATACCTTCCCGCCTCCAGTATCCGCCGGATCAGGGCCTCGGGCACCTGCTTGTCCTTGTACTTGCGCACGCTGCGCCTCTCCAGGATGGCCAGCTCCACAGGCGTCCATTCAGGCACTTTCGCAGCTTCGATTGACTCGCAACTCTGAGCCATAGGCACCTCCTTTTTGCCTGTTCCATGATAAAAACAGAGAGAAACTATGACCTGGGCGGCGCCTCCAGGATATGGATGCACATGGCCGCTTCCTCCGAGCCGAGCGCCCCGCCGCCGTTCTCGGCCAGCGCCTGCCTGTGCTTCCTTACCTGCCTCCTGCCTGCGTCGCCCCTGAGCTGGACAACCAGCTCATGGACCTGTGCGATGCCTGAAGCGCCGATGGGGTGCCCCCGGGAGATGAGGCCCCCGCTGGTGTTCACGGGCTTCTCGCCGTCGATGCGCGTCATTCCTTTCTCCGAGAAGATCCCTCCCTCCCCCTTCGGGCAGAACCCGAGGTTCTCGATCTGGCAGAGCTCGCCAAAGGCCGTGGCATCGTGCACCTCGGCGAGGTCGATATCCTCGGGCCCGACTCCGGCCTGCTCGTAGGCGAGCTTCGAAAGGCGCTCACCAATCTCCGGGACGTCGGTCTCGAACGAGTCCTTCTTCCCCGAGCCGAGGATCGAGGCCCGGATCTTCACCGCCTTCCTGGAAAGCCCGAGCCGGTCTACCATCTCCCTGGAGCACAGGATGGCCGAGGCCGCCCCGTCCCCGATGGGCGCGCACATGGCCCGGGTCAGCGGCCAGCTCACGATCCTGTCGGCAAGAACCTTCTCGACAGGCACATCGAACTGGTACTGGGCCAGGCTGTTGAGCGTGGAGTTGAAATGGTTCTTCGCCGCGATCGCCGCAAGCTGCTCGATCGTGCTCCCATAGGTCTTCATATGCTTTCTCGCCGCATACCCGTAGACGTCCATGAAGGGCGAGTGGTCGCCCCGCGTGAGCCTGCCCAGCTTGAGCATGTTCGCATACCCGATCTTTTCACCGAGCATGACCGCCACGGCAAGGGAGTCGCGCAGTCTCTTGAATGCCGGCTCTCCCGGCTTCTTCTTCCCGCGGGCCGAAGCCCGGCCGTCGGGGTGCTTCTTCCTGAATTCCTCGATCTGGCGGTAATCGTCCTCGGTGAGCTTGAAATCCATGAGCTTCTCGATGATCGGGATTACGTTCTCGATGTCGATGCCTCCGAGAAAGCCCATGAACACGGCCATCTTGTTGCGGCTGTAGAGCTTCTCGGCCCCCACGGCCATGGTGATGTCATACAGCCCGCTCGCCACACCCATCCAGGCGTGATGCAGCGCGGTGGAGCCCCCGGCGCACGCGTTCTCCACATTGGTGATGGGTATGCCGCCAATCCCCATGGGCCTCAGGGCCACCTGTCCCCTGATGCAGATCTGCCCCGTTTCCCCCCATCCGGAGTTGGAAAACCAGAGGGCCTGGATATCGCTCTTCTCCAGGCCGGCCTCCTTGAGGCATGCAGCGACTGTCCGGGCCGAGAGTTCCTTGATGCTGCTGTCGATATACCTGCCGAACCGGATCATATCGACCGCGGCAATATACACCTCCCTCATGACATTCCCCTTTCCATTCCGCTGGAACGCTCATTTCACATCCCAGCCGGAATCTTAAAGACGCTCTCACGGACCCCTTGGCCCGTAGTGCCGGCGATTCTCGGGCGGACTGATGGAGTTGCACGGGTGAGCCCGTTTCAGTGACCGGCATCCTCCAGGAACCAAAGAAACCTCGACGGAATATGACAGCAACAATGCGACCCTCTGTCCGCCGTTCGAGAGATCCTCGATCTCCCGGGTGCACGGTATGGTTCACCCTGAGTTCGATTGCAGTGCATTGCCTGCACCGCCCGGGTTATTGATGCTGCACGTCATGAAGACTCCGGCCCTGTGGAACGCAGGGCCGATCTGCACACTCGAGGAACAGGCCCCACGAGGTGGGGCAGCCGATGGTTACCGGTACGTGCACCGTGCAATCAACGCTGGTAGGAGAACCTCCTTTTGTTATGAAAAACCGGCAATTACGCCCGGCAAAAACGGGCCTACAAGCAATAGGCCAAAATGTGAAAATATCATAAACACGGTTTTACCGCATTGTCAAACAGTATCGGCCATCTCCCGACAATGGATTGATCCGCTGCTTTTACAGGTGCTTGAGGGCAGACTTTCCCCGCATGAGAGACAGCAGTGTTTCCATCCGGTCAAAGGCCTGAGGTTCCATTTTTACGTTGCTTTTCAAGTGCATGGCATACCACGGTAAAAGATGCACCCGCTCGATGCCGTCACCGGGGAACGGCGTGTGTACCTTTCAAACATAGGGGGCGCTCAGGCGCGGCTTCATCAACGGCTGCCCGGGTGGTGCCGGCTGGAGGGGACCCTGCCGGATCCGTGGCAGCCCCGTGCCGGCCTCGAATGGGAAAGGGCCGCTTGGCCAGCGCATCGAGCTTGCCCACGGGACAAGGCGGGGTTGGGAATCGAGCGGGCAGGTATCCGTGTTTTCGCCTGCCCTTGGCAGGCCCTGTTATCTGCGATAGGCCAGCGCTGCTTCCATCCGCTCAAACGCCCGGGTGAGCGTTATGCGCGAGCATCCGAAGTTCAGGCGCACGAACCCGCGCGCCCCGAAGTCCGTGCCGCTGGAGAGCCCTACCCCATGGTGATCGAAGAACACGGCCGGATCATCCACATCGAGCCCGCGGCAATCGATCCACGCCAGGTAGGTGGCTTCGACGTGGCGCATGCTCATGCCCGGCATCCGGGCCATGAAGTCCTCCACCAGGTCGCGGTTTTCCCTCAGGTACTCGATGAGCGCCCGGTGCCACTGTTCGCAGTCGCGGTACGCGGCCAGACCGGCCGCATAGCCGAAGATATTGACGTGCGGCACGATCCCCTCCATCACTTGCCTGAAGCGGGATCGCAGGCTCTCATCCGGGATCACGGCAAGAGAAAACCCGAGCCCCGGCAGGTTGAAGGTTTTGCTCGGTGAGAGCAGCGTGATGCCCTGCCGCGCCACCGCGGGGTCCAGGGCGGCGATCGAGAGGTGGCGCGCCCCTGGCTCGAGCACCAGGCCGCAGTGGATCTCGTCCGAGCAGATCACCACCTTCCGGCTCAGACACAGCTCGGCCAGGCGCTCGAGCTCGTCCCGGGAAAATACCCTTCCCGTGGGGTTCTGTGGATTGCACAGCAGAAAGAGCTTCGTGCGGCCGGTCATGCCACGTTCCATGGCCTCGAAATCGAAGCCGTACCGGGTGCCGTCGTCGATGAGAGGTGAAACCGCGAGCTCCCTGCCCGAGAGATCCGGGGCGCGCAGGAAGGGCGGATAGGCCGGCGTGTTGGTCATCACGGCATCGCCCGGTTCGCCGACGGCCCGGCATGCCACGTTGATTCCGGTCACCAGTCCAGGAAGCCACACGATCCAGCCCGGATCCACCTTCCAGCCGTGATCGCGCTCCAGCATGTCCATGACCGCAGCGATGAGCTCTCGGGGGGCCAGGGCGTAGCCGAACACGCCGTGCTCCACTCGCTGCCTCAGGGCCTCGAGAACGGCAGGCGGCGAGCGGAAGTCCATGTCCGCCACCCACAGGGGGATGACGTCCCTTCCCTCGTAGAGGTCCCACTTGAGACTGCTGGTCCCCCTGCGCTCTACCGGGGTGTCGAAATCGAACCGGCTTGTCCGCCTCGATGCCATGCCCCACCAGCTACGGGTTTGCAGGCTAGATGTCAAGTCGCAACCGTCTGTAATGCTACGTCATTGATCCTCGATGGGTTCCCACTGCCGCTCGGTGCGGGAAAACCGCGTGGTGCGCACCGGAAGGAAAGAGCCGCTGTCGATTTGCCAGGTGTGCGCTTCCACGCTGATCTCGGAATGCGTGACACGAACGAGGTTGAAGGAGTTCAGCTCACCCCTTATCCGAGTGGAGATGCCCGTACCAGCCTGGATCACCAGCGCCGAAAAACCCGGGATCATGTACCGGGCCGTGTTCCCGGTGCGGGTTATGTGCAGATGGCCCGAGAGGAACAGGTCGACCCCGCACCTGGCGAAGTGCTCCATGGCCATGCGCGCACGGCCCACCAGGTGGATATGGGAGTACCCTTCGGGCAGGTCGAAGGGGTGGTGGGTGACCACGATCCGAATCCTGCCGCGGCCAAGAAGTGAGAAGTGCCTGCAGATGTTCAGGACCTGGGCGATGTTGATGCGCCCTCCCCTGGCCACCAGTGAACGCGTGGTGTTGACTCCGAGCACGGCCATCTCACCGTCGACGTAACCGGGCGCCGTGTCTTTCGAGATGTGGCGACGGTAGCGGGCAAGGGGGACCAGGAAGCGCAGGAGCGGGTTATACAGCGGGATATCGTGATTGCCTGGCACAACCACCTGCGGCTGAGGCAGGGAGTCCAGGAATTCGCGCGCCTGCTTGAACTCCCGCACACGGGCCCGCTGGGTGAGATCGCCCGATATTGCCACGAGATCGGGCCCGATCCGCCATGCCGCCGCGACGAGTGGATTGAGCAGGCTCTTGTCGATGCGTCCGAAATGGAGATCCGAAAGGTGGAGGATGCTCCGCATCTTTCAAGCTCAACCTTTTCCCGGCCAGAACCCGGAAGTTTTCCTCCCCCCGGCTCCATTCACCGCCCATGCCCCGGAGCCAGGACCCGCAGGTCCCCGGCCCGGATGCGATAGTTTAGCGGCGTGGTAAGCGTGACCACCTCGCCGTCAACGGTGGCCTGCACGATCCGGTGACCGGCTCTGATCACGAACTCCCGGGCCGGGAGAACATCGAGATTTGGGTCGTTGCGCCCACCGCCCATGAGCGCCTTCAGGACGAACCATGCCAGTCCCAGCCGGGCGATATGGTGGGGTATCACCAGGCTCAGCTCTCCAGAGTCCAGGCGGGAGCGCGAGCCCAGGTTCAGCCCGTCCATGGCGTACTCGTTGTTGCCCACGAACACGATAGGCGTTCTCCTGATAATCCTCTTCCCGCCCGCTGTCACGTGCACGGAGAGGAGCCGGTACCGGGCCAGGGCGTGAAGGCACGCGACGATCATTGCCCTTCGTTTGGGAACCCCCTGCTCCTGCCTTTCCTCCCGGAGATTCACGATCAACGGGTAGAGCCCCAGGCCGGAGTTGTTGATGAACACCCGGCCGTTGACCTCGCCTACATCCACCCGCCTCTCCATGCCCTCGGACAGGACACGCACCGCTTCGGCGAGGTCCCCCGAAATGCCCAGGTCCCTGGCAAAATGGTTGCGAGTTCCCAGCGGCAGGACTCCCAGCACCTTTCCGGTCCCGGCCAGCACCGAGGCCACGGCGCTTATTGTTCCATCCCCGCCTCCCGCGATGACCAGGACCGCTCCCCGCTCCAGGGCCCTGTGGGTCTCGTCGATGGCTCGATAGCCGTTCCCGGTGAATACGACCTCGGTACCCGGGAGTTCTTGCCGGACGAGCCGCGTGATCTCGTCCCGGGACTGGTCCGAACCCTTGACCCCGGAAGCCGTGTTCACGATGGCTACGGCCGGGGTCCTGCTTTTTCTGAAGAGCTCCATGATAGGTATAATACGCTTTTCGTTTCACTCATCGTAAGCCCTCCCGGTACGATCTCCTTTTTCGCCCTTGGGGTTTACCGATATGGTGATGAAATCACTTGACTTCGTCCGACTGATCTATATCCTGTCCCTTAAGCCTCGGATCTGAGACAGGTATTCTTCAAAGAGGAGGAGTCATGAGACGAATCGTTTTCTCGGCAATAGTGTTGATGGTGGCAATGGGAGCAGCCTGTGCGTGGGCCGACGTAACGAAGGAAACCTTCACCCGCTCGAGCGGGTTCGGCGGCAGCGGCGCCTTTGAGGGGACCACGGTAACCCGGATCCAGGGGCACAAGCAATCCGAGACCTCGAATATCAAGTTCACGGGCGCCTTCCTCTCGAAGATGGCAGGGGCGGGCGAGACGACCACCATCACCAGGGTGGACAAGGGGGTGGTGTGGACGCTCGACCCGAAAAAGAAGTCCTATACCGAGCAGCCCATTGCCGGGTTCGATCTCGACGACGAATCAGAGGATTACGGCGACGAGGAAGCGGAAGCCCCCCGGGCCAGGGTGACCAAGAACAGCTTCTCGGTGAAAAAGACCGGTGCGTCTCAGACGATCAACGGGTTTACCTGCGAGGAGTATCTCATGACCTGGCTCATGGAGCTCCAGGACATCGAGACCGGGGAGAAGACGCTCAACACCATGGAAACCAGGCTCTGGACCACGCCCGAGACCGTGGCGATCAAGAAGCTCATCGCCGAGGAGTCGGCCTTCTCGAAGGCGCTCCTCCAGAAGATGGGCATGCCGTTCTCCCCCGACGAGATGAACCAGTTCGGCATAGGGGTCTTTGCGCTCATGGCTGGCGCGCCCGAAGACGAGCTCATGAAAGGCTTTTCCTCGTTCAAGAAGGAGATGGGCAAGGTTAAGGGCTACCCCATCCGCACCGTGGTGAGCTGGAAGGTAAAGAGCGACCGGATCAAGACCCCAGGCGGCGATGACCGGGCATCCTCGGACGGAATGACGGACGGCATCTCCATCCCCGCCGGGGCTGAGGACGGACTGAGCAGCCTTGGCAGCTTCGTCTCCAAGGCCGCCAAGGACAAGCTCGCCGGCGGTTCGGCCCCCAAGGAGGACGCGCCCTTCTTCTCGAGCACGACCGAGATCAAGTCCATCTCCATTGATTCCGTTCCTGCGTCGGTCTTCGAGGTTCCTGCAGGCTTCAAGAAACGGTAGCAGGAATTCGCGGGCAGTGAGGTCGGCCTTCATCCCCGGGGCCCGGAACCGGGGATGGCCCCAGAGGCTTTGCATACCCATTTTTCCAGGGCCCCGGCTTGGCGTGAAACGCGGAAGCCAAGGCCCTGGGTACACTGCATAGAGTTGCACCACCGGGTTGCTTCCGTTGGGGGAGGCTCTGGCAGGGTGCTCTGCGCCGGCCGCTGTGCTGATGGTGTTCATGCTTATCTTGAAAGAAGGCTTTACTTTTTTGTCGTTTTGTGCAATGATTACCATGTGCTGATGGTGTTCATGCTTATCTTGAAAGAAGGAGGACCGAATGATGGCTGAAAGGATGGATATCGAGTTTCCTTCCGGCGGGACGACGTGCAGGGGATGGTACTATCCCGCTCCCGCAAGCGGCGACGCGCCGTGCGTGATTCTGGCTCACGGGTTCTGCGGGGTCAAGGAGATGCGCCTCGATAAGTATGCCGAGGCCTTTGCCGATGCGGGCTATCACGCCGTGGTCTTCGACTACCGCCATTTCGGCGCCAGCGACGGCGAGCCGAGACAGATCCTGGACCTCAAGAAACAGCACCAGGACTGGCACAGCGCTCTCAAGTTCGCCAGGGGGCTCCCCCGTGTCGACCGCAGGCGCATCGTCCTGTGGGGCACATCGTTCAGCGGCGGGCACGTGGCTGCCGTGGCCCATGAGGACGGCGACATTGCAGCGGTCATCTCGCAGGTGCCTCACCTCAACGGCCTGTCCACCGCTCTTGCCACCGGACCGCTCCAGGGCCTGAGGCTCGGCCGCGCCGCGATCCTCGATACCCTCCGTGCGCTCGTGGGCATGAGCCCGTACTACGTGCGGGCCTGTGGAGCCCCGGGAGAACTCGCAGCCATGACCGCGCCCGATGCCGAAGAGGGGATGAGGAGGCTCCTCCCCGAGGGCTTCACGCCCGACGAACGGGTGGCGGCGCGCATCTTCCTGCGGGTGGGGATCTACTCGCCCGGCCGGCTTGCGCCCAGGATCCGGGTGCCATGGCTGGTGCAGGCGGCATCCCGCGACCTGACCACGCCCCTCGGACCGGCCATAAAGGCGGCGCTCAAGGCTCCCCGGGGCCAGCTCATCATCTACCAGTGCGGGCACTTCGACGTGTATGTCGAGCCACGTTTTTCGCAGACCGTTGGTGACCAGCTCACCTTCCTCAAGAACAATCTGCCCGCATGACCGGACCCGGACGGCGCCTGGCCTCGAGGCGATCCGTCCGCTGACGATCCGAAGGCCCCCCGGGCTCGCGCGGAACCAAGCGCCTGCCGCCGAGCTCCGGGCTACCCTGCCGGGTGGTTCGCTCCGGTCCTGCCTGTGGGATTTCCCGGGATGCCTGTAAGACTTTTCATCTATCGAGAATCAGTTACACTCCTATAGCTCTTGCCCTGCATTCGCTGGTATCTCTAGATTTGCGCAACTTTCGCGGAAGGAGAACTCTCTATGAACAACATGCTGTATGCCTCCGGAACCAGCTACGAATACCCTCTCATTATCAAGAAGCTGTTCTCGGCCATGACGCGGTACTTTCCGTCCCAGACGATCGTGTACCGTGACCGGGCCGTCTTCACCTACACCGAGCTGGCCCGGAGGATCAACCGCCTCGCCGGGGCTCTCTCGGCCCTCGGCGTTCAGAAAGGCGACGTGGTGGGGATCATCGACTACAACTCCCACCGCTTCCTGGAGAGCTTCTTCGCGGTGCCCATGATGGGCGCCACG
>JBASVF010000179.1:0-27359 GCA_049275795.1 Desulfomonilia bacterium | reverse complement strand
ACGCTTGATCCCATTGCTTCCGTACTTCTTGCTCTTGTGCTTCCATTGCGTGTTGTTCTCCTCATGGTTTCTCTCATGAAAAGATCATAGGGCCTGTCATGCTGTATTTCTACTTCACCGCTGTAGTGCTAGGGTGGAGATCGAGGATGGGTGTTGTGGGTATGGGAACCTGCAGTGGGTTTCAAGAGAAAAAGGGTCAACCGTTTATCGGCTGACCCCTTGATACTTGGTGGGCCATCCAGGGCTCGAACCTGGGACCTACTGATTAAGAGTCAGTTGCTCTACCTGTTGAGCTAATGGCCCATGCCTGACTCTGGTACGCCCGGGGCGACTCGAACGCCCGACCTGCGGATTCGAAGTCCGACGCTCTATCCGGCTGAGCTACGGGCGCCTATATCACAAAACGTGGGGTGAGTGAAGGGAATCGAACCCTCGGCCACAGGAGCCACAATCCTGCGCTCTACCAGCTGAGCTACACTCACCATAAATATATTGGCACGCCTGAGAGGATTCGAACCTCCGACCTACGGATTAGAAGTCCGTTGCTCTATCCAGCTGAGCTACAGGCGCCCATCCGACCTGCTTTGGTCGGGGCGAGAGGATTTGAACCTCCGACCCCCTGCTCCCAAGGCAGGTGCGCTCGCCAGGCTGCGCTACGCCCCGTAGTGGAGCCTTATAGCAGAGGGTATTTGGCATAGCAAGAACTTTTTCCGCAGGAAAATACAGCCTTAAAGATCGAAATACATTATCGATCTGCTTTGCCTCACAACGGTCTCCCCTCTCTGCTCTTCCCGGCGCCCGGCAGTCGAGCGCGCCCGCCCGACAGGCAGAAACGCCCTCCGGGAGCTATTTTTCAAGGCTCACACGCCCCCTTCGAGGATCGCCCGGCAGAGATTCTCCTCGACCTCTTCCATCTGCCGGGTCATCTCCTCTGACACGCCTTCGTGGTTGTACCCGGCCAGGTGGCAGATGCCGTGCACCAGAAGCTCGAGCATCCGCTCATCAAGCCTCATCCCGGCATCCTGGGACTCCTGGTGCGCTGTCTCAATCGAGATCACCACGTCGCCCAGATGGTCTCCCTTAGGGCCTTCCCCTTCCTGCTGGGGGAACGAGATCACGTTGGTGGGCCGGTCGCGGTCCAGGTAGGTCCGGTTGAGTTCGCGGATCTGCTCGTTATCGGTGACCACTACCGAGAGCTCACCGTTCGGCCTGTCGAGCAGCTCCAGCACCCGGGCAGCCCACCGGCCCAAGGGGATATCGTCGATGGGGAAGGCGCTCTGGAGGTTCTGGACGTCAATGATTACCATTGGGCGAATACCTCTCGTAGGCACGGATGATCTTGGCCACCACCTTGTGGCGCACCACGTCGTCCTCGCTGAAGTAGGTAAAGCCGATCTCGTCGATGCCCTTGAGGATCTGGTCCGCCTCGATGAGGCCGGACTTCACCCCCGAGGGCAGGTCGATCTGGGTGATGTCGCCGGTGATGACCGCCTTGGAGTTGTAGCCGAGCCGGGTGAGGAACATCTTCATCTGCTCGGAGGTGGTGTTCTGCGCCTCGTCGAGGATGATGAATGCGTCGTTGAGCGTCCGCCCGCGCATGAACGCCAGGGGCGCGACCTCGATCTGGTCGCGGCTGATGAGCCTGAGCACGTGGTCATGCTCGAGCATGTCGTACAGGGCGTCGTAGAGCGGTCTTAAGTACGGGTTGACTTTCTCGAGCAGGTCCCCGGGCAGAAAGCCGAGCTTCTCCCCGGCCTCTACGGCGGGGCGGGTGAGGATGATCCGCTCGACCTTCTTCTTGAGGAGTTGGGAGACGCCCATGGCCAGGGCAAGGTAGGTCTTGCCCGTGCCCGCGGGGCCGATGCCGAACGAAACGTCCTTGACACGCATGGTGTCGATGTAGCGCTTCTGCTGGAGGCTCTTGGGCACGATCACCTTCTTGGTCGAGGAGATATAGATGCTGTCTTTGAACACCTCCTCGAGGTTGACGGTGCGGTTCTTTGCCAGCATCCTCACGGCGTACCACACATCGTCCGCGAAGAGGGGATACCCGCTCTTGACGAGCTTGTACAGGTCCTTGAGCGCGTGCTCGGCAAGCTCCACGGCAAAGTCCTCGCCCGAGAGCTCGATGGTGTTGCCCTTGAGCGAGGTCTTCGCCCCGGTGGACTCTTCGATGATCTTCAGGTGGGAACAGCTGTCGCCGGCGAGCTGGCGCAATACGTACGGATCCGAAAATTCAACGCTTGGCATGAAATGGAGCCTGCCTCTTTCTCATGGTTTCTTTATCTGTTCTGATATACCAAAATATATGCGAAAACAAGCCCATCTTCCGCTGGCGCGACCCACAAATACCGATAATTTTTGCGAAAATAATCAGCTATTCGATTTTTTAGAGCTGCCGGAAGCCGGTTCGCCAGCCCCCGGGCCCGGGTTTTAAGCCGGGGACCCTCGATCTGCGCGAAGCGGCGAAGGGCCGGCCACCGGGGCGCCGGCGGTCCCGCCCGAGATTTCCGTTAAAAAGCAGGGACCGGGACGCCTGCCCGCCGATCCCGGTACGTGATTCTCATATTGCACGGTTCGCTTTTTGTGTGCTATGTTCATCCCATGTATACCGCCAGAGTGATCGACACCTTCAGCGCGGCCCACAGCCTGCGCGGCTACCGGGGCGACTGCGAGCGGCTCCATGGGCACAATTACCGGGTGGAGGTCAGCGTTTCCTCCGCCGGGCTCGATCCCATCGGCGTCGTGATCGACTTCCACGACCTCAAGCGCCTGGTCAAAGAGGCGCTGGATACCCTCGACCACCAGTACCTCAACGACCTCGAGGCCTTCCGCGAGATCAATCCCTCCGCCGAGAACATCGCCCGGCACCTCTTTTCCCTCCTCAAGCCCTCGATCGTCGAGCCGCTTACGCTCACCGAGGTGGTAGTGTGGGAGAACGACTGCTGCTCGGTCTCCTACCGAGGAGACACCAGGCCATGAAGGACGTGCAGCGCGAGAGGCCGGAAAACCCGCTCTACATCCAGAAGGTCGGCGTCAAGGGGATCTCGTACCCCATCGTGGTCTCCGACAAGCTCAAAGGCACCCAGGACACGGTGGCCTCCATCAACCTGTACGTGGACCTGCCCCGGGTGTTCAAGGGCACCCACATGAGCCGGTTCATCGAGGTGCTCAACGAGCATCGGGACCAGATCCACATCAAGAACTTCGGGCACATCCTCGACGAGATCCGGATCGCGTTGGAGGCCGAGAGCGCCCACATGGAGGTCGACTTTCCCTACTTCATCGAAAAGAGGGCCCCGGTCACCGGGTCGTCCGGCCTCATGGAGTACCGCTGCAGCCTCATGGGCATGGTGGGCAAGCGCCGCGAGTTCAAGGTAAGGGTAAAGGTGCCGGTGCAGACCCTGTGCCCCTGTTCCAAGGAGATCAGCGACTACGGCGCGCACAACCAGCGTGGCCTCGTGACCGCGGTGGTGCGATACGAGCGCTTCTTCTGGATCGAGGACCTCATCGAGCTCATCGAGGGCTGCGCGTCCAGCCCGGTGTATCCCATCCTCAAGCGACCCGACGAGAAGTACGTGACCGAGTATGCCTTCGAGCACCCCATGTTCGTGGAGGACGTGGTGAGGCTCGCCGCCGCCTCGCTGAGCTCGAAGAGCGAGTTCTCGTGGTTTTCCGTCGAGGCGGAAAACTACGAGAGCATCCACAACCACAGCGCGTATGCATACATCGAGAGCGGGGACCATGGACAGGGATAGCGCGATCCTGCCGGTGGGCAAGCTGCCCCTTGCGCTCCTGGAAGAGATGCTCGCGGGCATATCCCGCCACGACCCGAACATCCTCGCGGGCCCCGGCATCGGAGTTGATGCCTCGGTGGTGCGCTTCGGGGGGCAAACCCTGGTCTTCAAGACCGATCCCATCACCTTCACCAGCGATAACATCGCCTGGTACCTTGTGACCGTCAACGCCAATGACGTCGCCTGCATGGGCGGCGTGCCGAGATACCTGCTGGTGACCTTCCTGCTGCCCGAGGGCGCGACCACCCCGCAGTCGGTGAAGGCCATGTTCTCCGATCTCAGGCAGGCCTGCGACTCCATCGACGTCACCCTGATCGGGGGGCACACCGAGATCACCCACGGCATCGATCGGCCCCTGGCCGTGGGATTCATGGTCGGCACCCTGGAAGAGGGCGACTTCATCCGGCCGGCAGGCGCCCGGCCCGGCAACCTCATCCTTGTCTCGAAGCGGATCCCCATCGAGGCGGTCTCGATCATCGCCTCCGAGATCCCGCACCGGCTCGGCCTGGATGATGCGGTCCTTCGAGAGGCCCGCGGGCTGATCTACGACCCCGGCATCAGTATCCTCAAGGAGGCCCGCATCGCTCGCGAAAAAGGCGGGGTGACGGCCCTGCACGACCCCACCGAGGGTGGCCTGGCCACCGGACTCAAAGAGCTGGCGCTGGCGAGCGGGTGCGGTCTGGAAGTGTGGCGGGAGCGCATTCCGGTGCTGCCCATAGCCGAGCAGATCCTTCCCGGGCTTGCCATCGACCCTCTCGGCGCCCTGTCCTCGGGGTCGCTGGTGGTCTGCTGCCGGGAAGAGAGCGCGGAGGGGATCGTTGCGGCCTGGGCGGAGCAGGGCATCGAAGGCTCGATCGTCGGCCGCCTCACCGAAGGCGGCGGGATGGTCATGGTGCACGACGGCACCCGAAGCGCCCTGCCCGACTTCGCAGCGGACGAGATCACCAAGATCTTCTCCGGCTGAGCCTCTCAAAGACGCAGGTCAAGTTCCCGGCCGAGCCGTGGGCTCATCGATGGACGAAAGGCCCTTTCTAGCGATAGCTGTAGAATCTGGTGGTATCGAGCGCCACCAGGATCCCCCCGAAGGCGAACGACTCGATCTCCGATTCCGGAAAGCCGGGAATCGACACGATCCTGCCATCGGCCTTGTACGGGGTGCCTCTGTAGTCGACCGGAACCCCGTCGACGATGCTCACCCCGATCTGGCGGTAGTTCCCCTTCTCAACGCTGAAGCCTCTGGCCCTGCCCTTCTTCATGTCGCCTTCGACGAGCTGATAAAACCGCTCCTTCATGGATTGACCTCCGTCATTCATCATCCCGCGGGAGTGCATGTCATGGCTGCCTTCTCGATTCCGCCTGCGGTATTCTCTTACAACGAATCCGGGTTTTCTCCAAGACCCTGATTCTTACACCTGATTCATACACCCGATGCCGTCCGCACGGCTTTGCTATGCCCTTTCCCCGGGGAGGACGGCCGTCCAAATCCTTGGAAACCCCGCTCTCCCCAAGGGCCCCGGCGGAACACTCCCCCCGTCCGGGCAGCCCGGGCATGCAGACCGGGAAAAGCGGTTTTGCCTTTGCTGAAAAATCGGGTACTATGCTCTTTTTTGAGAAACACTCGCATGTGCACGTTTCTCATCACCATCTTCAAAACGATCGGGAGGACTCATGAGGTCATACCGGAAAGAGCTCTGGTTCAACACCCGCAACAGGGTCGAGTTCATCAACATCACCCCCGAGGTCGAGCAGTGCCTTCGGGAAAGCGGGATCCGCGAGGGATTCGTCCTGTGTAACGCGATGCATATCACGGCGAGCGTGTTCATCAACGACGATGAGACCGGCCTGCACCACGATTACCAGGTGTGGCTGGAAAAGCTGGCGCCCCATGATCCGGTATCGCAGTACCATCACAATGTCGGCGAGGACAATGCGGACGGGCACATGAAGCGCCAGATCATGGGAAGGGAGGTGGTTGTCGCGGTCACGCAGGGCAGGCTGGACTTCGGCCCCTGGGAGCAGATCTTCTATGGCGAGTTCGACGGCAGAAGAAAAAAGCGGGTGCTCGTCAAGATCATCGGAGAGTAGGGGCGTCGCGCTCTTCGGGAGCCCGGAGCCCGGGCAGGCGGCGGCACTGTTCACAGCGGGTCACCGGCCGACCGCGCCTCCCCTCCGGCATCCCCTCCGCGGGTACTTCCGGTAAGAAAAGCTGGCCGTCAAAACGAGATCTCCATGAACATCCCGCACCCCGCGGCATTACGTGTCATGACACGCCGCCGTTCCCGATGCCTGCCGGTTCGTATCGCAGGGGCGCACGCTTTCAGCATTCGGGGCTTCCATGCGCCGAGATCCGCCCGTTCGACGCCTGCTGTGCATCGAGACGGGACCCTTCCTCGGCCGGTGCCCCGACGAGAAACCCGTGCGCGGCATGCGCGTGATAGCCGCACCAGCATGCGATGCCCAGCCATTTCGATCCGTCTTCCAGCAGGAAGTACCAGTGGCCGAGCCGCCAGAGCCACTCCTTGACCACCACGTCCAGGAAAACGGAAAAGGCGAAGAATCCCAGCGACACCAGCAGAACGGGGTAAGCCGTTTGCTCGATCACCCGCCGGTATGCGACGAGGTACACGGCAAGGGCCGCTCCCAGAAGCGCGAGCACGATGGTTTCGCTCAGCCCCAGGTACCAGAGGGCAAGGTTCTCGTGGAACAGAAAGAAATCGTCGAGCAGCAGGTACCCCGAGAGGAGCCCGGAAAAAAGGAGGAACCGGGACCTCTGCCCGGCGCCGCTGCTCCGCAGGACGATCGCCGCGAACAGGCTTATCGACGCGGCAGCGCACCACAGCAGGATCCCCAGGTTCGAGAGAACGCCCGAGAGAGGGTGGACGTGGGCGATAGCGGCGAGGTCGCTCGTCATCAGGGTAAAATCCACCCCGTGCCGCACGCTCACCGCTGCCATTGCCGCGAGAACGGCAACTGCAGGAACAATCACGACCAGCAACAGCCGTACGGATAGCACTCTCACCGCGAGCCTCCGATACCCCTCGACAAGGCCGCCGTCACGTCGCATGTCCCACGGGCCTCGGCGGCAGAATGCCGCCCGCGGCGCGACGTCGCGGGGTCACTAATACTGAATAACGGCCGTCAGCGGCGCGTAAAGCCCTCCGTGCGCAATCGCCCGTTCTTGTTGTTTTATTTCCGGTCGGCAAGGTAGAGCCATGGCTTACTTGCGGCCCCGGGGTCGGACCTCCCTTTCATCCTCTTGAGGCCGGCACCGGAACGCCCGAACCATGGAGGCTCCGTGCGCCCAGGGCCTGTCCGCGGCAGTCCCGCGCCTCGGGGCTAATATCCCGGAGGCGCCTGGAACGCCCCGGCGGCCTGGTCCAGGACGCGGGCCACGGACAGCAGCTCCATGTCGCGCCAGCGCTTCCCCACGACCTGCACGCCGATGGGCAAGCCTCCGGGGGTGCGCCCCACGGGCATCACCACCACCGGGCTGCCCGTGAGGTTGAAGATCGAGGTATACGAGGTATTGGCGGCGAGGTACCCGATCTCCCTGCCGTCCACCTCGATGCCCCGCGTGTAGTAGACCGGGTACTGGCCGAAATGCCCGGTGGGCTCGAGATGCCTGAACGCCGGGGTGGAGCTTACCGGAACGATCCAGGCGTCCCACTGCCCGAGAAAGGTCTCGAGCGACGCGCACAGGGCGTCCCTGCGGGTGAGCGACTCCTGGTAGGCGCCGAAGGTGACGGGGTAGACCAGCCGGATCATGGGCGCATCCTTGCGGTAGGTCCACCCGAAAAGAAAGTTCAGGAACCTCGAGAGCCTCGAGTCCTGGGAGCCCAGCTCCATGTCCATGATCTCGCCGTAGGCCTTCCAGACCTCCCAGATATCGAAATCCGCGGGCTCGGCGCGCTCCACCGTGCACCCGGCCCGGGCCAGCCTGCCCATGAACGCCTCGATGGCAAGCCTGGTCTCTTGGTCCACGGGCACCCCGCCCAGGCTGTCGGTCCAGGCGATGCGCAGGTCCTGGATCGCCCGCGCCGGGGGCTCGTCCATGCACACTGCCGGCACATCGGGCTCGCGCGGGTCGGGCCCGGCCATCACCTTGAGCGCCAGGACGAGGTCATCCACCGAGCGCGCCAGGGGGCCGCAGCTTGCCAGGTGCCGCACGGTGCGCACCCCGTCCGCCTTGCCGTCGTCCGGGCCCGGCGTCAGGCCGTATGACGGGACCAGGTTCTCGGTGGGCTTGAGCCCGTAGATGCCGCAGAAATGTGAGGGCAGCCGGATCGAGCCGCCGATGTCGTTGCCGAGGCACAGGGCCGACATGCCTGCAGCCACCGCGGCGGCGCCTCCACCGGTGCTGCCCCCGGGCGTTCGTTCGAGGTCCCAGGGGTTGCTGGTCACTCCGAAGACCGGGCTCCTGGTCTGCAGGTCCATACCGAGGGCAGGCATGTTGGTCTTGCCGATGATGATCGCCCCGGCCTCTCTCACGCGTGCCACCGCGGTGGCGTCGAAGCCCGGCACGAACCCGGCCAGGGGCGGGTGGCTGCTGGTGGTGCGCATGCCCTTGGTGGCGTAGTTGTCCTTGACGGTCACGGGCACGCCGTGCAGGGGCCCCCAGACGATGCCCCGGCTGAGCGCCTCGTCCGCCTCCCTGGCGCGCTTCCTCGCGCCCTCCTCGTCGAGGGTTACGATCGCGTTGAGCGCGCCGTTATGCCTGTGGATCTGCGCCAGGTAGGCTTCCAGTGCTTCTGTGGAAGAGATTTCGCCCGACCTGATCATCGAGGCGAGCCGGTGTGCGGGCAGAAAGACCACCCTCTCGGCCCGGGGCGGCACGCCTTGCGCCTCTTCCTGCGCCCAAGCGCCCGCCGTGCAGGAGAGAAGCAGGCCGAGCACGCAGACACACGCCGCAGAGACCCTCCATTCATACCATTTTACGCACTTCATGATCATCCTCCCTCGAGATATTCCCCATGAGATCCGACACCCAAAAGCACTGACCGCAGGATGCTTCAATCAGGAAGCGATCCTGCCGCAGGCGCCGATAAAGCCCCGGAACGCAGCCTGTCAGGCCCCCGGTGCCGGCCTCGTGTTCCCGGGCGTCAGAACGGAAACCACCCGTCCCCGGGTGCATACCTCGCCCCGGGCGGTTGCCTCCATCTCAACCACGGCTTCGCGGTCTCCCATCCCGCCGACTCTGCCGTTCACCCCGTCCTCATCACGAGAGGCCTCACACCCTGGTTTTAGACAACCGGAGAATACCACGGCGCACGCCTCGGGAAAATCACTTTTGTCCTTGTAAATCTCCCGGGTCTCTCCCCGGCACGAAAGGGTTTGAGCCCCTGCCCTTGCAGAGAGACGCTTCCGGGCACAGGAGAACCCCGCCTCCCTCACCGGCAGGACGGGTCGTCCCGGTCATCCCCCCTGCAGGCGCCCTGGGGCATCCGGCACACCTCGCCCTCGAGCTCGAGCTCGACCGTTGAGTGGGAAATCCCGTGCCTCTGCACGATCTGGCGAATCCCGTCCTTGATGCAGGCGACCTCCTCGAGGGTGCGGCATCCCTGGATACCGGCATGCATGGTGAGAACGTGGTGAATGCCGTCCAGGGTCCAGACGTGGGTATGGTGGGTGCCGGAGATGCCGGGCAGGCTCCTGACCTCGCTCTCGATCCCGGCCAGGTCGATCCCCGGCGGGGTGCCCTGCAGGAAGATGTTCATGGTGGTTCTGAAGTTCCTGAGCACATTGAAGAGCACGTAGAGCGTGATGAGGATGGACAGCGCCGCGTCGAGCACCGGGATCTCCCAGAAAAGCAGCACGGCCCCGGTAACGAGGATGGCTATCCAGCCGAGCACATCCTCCAGGAGGTGCCAGAAGACGATCCGGGCGTTTATCCCCTCCCTGCCCCTGAGCCTCAACGCGGCGGCGCCGTTGACCAGGATCCCGATCACGGCGAAGACCACCATGGCCGGGGCGTGGGCCGGCTCCGGGAAAAAGAGCCGGGGAGCCGCCTCGGTGAGGATCACGAACGAGCCTGCAACCAAGACGATGATGCTCACCATGGCGCCCATGAGCGAGAACCGGCGGTAGCCGTAGGAGAAGTGTTTATCGCCCTGCCGGGTGGAGATGCGCTCGAAGTACCATGACGAACCCAGTGCAAAGCTGTCGCCGAGATCATGGAGGGCATCCGCGAGGATGGCCATGCTGTTGGTCCACAGGCCGCCCGCTATCTCCAGTAGGGCAAAGGACAGGTTGATGAAGAAGGCCAGCCTGATCCCTTCCGTGTCCCCATGATGGCTGTGGCTGGCATGCCCGCCTGATTCCGCCGCTTCCCCTGCATGCCCATGTTCGTGGTAGTGGACCATGGTTCCTTTATAGGGTTTTCACGAAAAAAGGGACAGCTTTTTTTCTGGAACCCCCATCCGCCGCGGCCCGGCATGAAGCTCCCCGCCTGCCTTGCCCGGCCTCTGGATTCTCCCGGTGCCGCACCTCGGGTACCGCCCGGGAGTCCCAGGCGGTCCGATGGCTCCCCCGGGATGGCTGGAATCCCGGCCATTCCGGGAAATACCCCCCAACCAAGTGATTTTCATGCCCTGTGGATATTGACTTCCCCTATGGTTTGGGGCGACACTGGGGAGGGGGATATCCCGGCATTTCCAAAGCCGGTAGGCGGCGCCTGGGACTGTCCTCCTGGACCGGACCTGTATGCTTCGTGAAAACAGTACGGAGGTAACCATGTCACAGGTACTGTTCGCAGACACCAATTCCGGGCTCGATGCAGCCGGTTCCTCGGTGTTCGAGCGATTCGGGGGCGGCCGCGGCCTGCTGAAGGCCTCGCGCAACGTGTTTCTCAAGGTCAACGGCATCGACTTCAAGCCGCACGTCTACACCTCTCCCGAGGTGGTCGCCGCGGCGGTGCGCTACTTCCAGGGGCAGGGCGCCCGGAACGTCTACGTCATGGAGAACAGCACCCAGGGCAACTTCACCCGCCTGGTGTTCGAGATCTGCGGCCTGAAACGGGTGTGTGACGAGACAGGCGCAATACCGGTATACCTGGACGAGACCAAAGAGATGCCCCTGTACCTGCCCAAATTGCAGTCCTTCGTACAGATACCCGACTTCGTTCACGAAAACCTGATCCGCGACCGCGAGGAAAACCTCTACATCTCCATCCCCAAGCTCAAGAGCCACTCCATGACCACGGTGACCCTGGGCATCAAGAACCAGTTCGGCCTGATCCACCAGAAGAGCCGGATCGCGGACCACAACTTCAAGCTGCACCAGAAGCTCGCGGACCTCTATGCCTGCATACGGCCGGACTTCACGCTCATCGACGGGCTCGAGGCCACCAACTACGGCCACTACCCCGCCCTTGCCCAGAAGGAGCGCTGCGTGGTTCCCCTGAACCTGCTCATCGGGGGCCGCGACCCCCTGGCCGTGGACGTGGTGGGTGCCCAGTTCCTGGGATTTCCCCTGGACGAAGTGGAGCACCTGAGGCTTGCCGCCGAGTACGGCCATGGGGTGTCGGATTTTTCGCAGATCGAGATCATCGGCAGGGAGCTCTTCGAGCAGAGACGACAGCGGTTCAGCTGGAGCCTGCTGGAGAAGTTTCCCCCGGGGGTGAGGATCATCCGCGGGAAGACGAGGTGCTGCATCGAGGGGTGCAGGCGCAACACCGAGGCGGTGCTCGAGGTTTTCGGCCAGGACTACGCGTGCCGGGGAGAGTTCACTATCTTCATGGGCCAGGGTTTCTCGCCGGAAGACCTGGCTGCAGTCACCGGCCCGGTTCACATCGCCGGAGACTGCGCAATCGCGGAGTGTTATTCCGAGCTCGAAAAACGCCTGGGGAAGCGAAGCATCACCCTGTCGCCGGGGTGCAACAACCTGGCCATGACCATTGACGGCATTGCCCGGTGGCTCCACATCTCCCCGCTGAAGCTCGTGCCCCTGAGCCCCCTCAAGTCGCTCTCCCTGTTGATCCGGGCCAGGCTTCGCGGCACCAGGGCGAACATCACCCCGATCTTCTAGGCCCTTTCCGGCAGGAGGGGACCGCCCCGGACATGCCTGCAGGCAGGACCCTTGCGGCCTCGGCCGGACTTCCTGCAATGGGATTGAAGCGAACGCGAAAGCCTCTCAATCCTTTTCACCCGCCCTCCTTCCAACGGCCTTGAGGATCCGCACCGCGGCTGCGGCAGCGCCTACGCTGTTTCCGATGTTGAGCACCAAGAGTCCGGGCACGCAGCTCTGGAGCATGGCGCGCAGCGCGGTCTCGCCCGCCCCGCCGTAGCCGTAGCCTATGGGCGTGGGCACCGCGATCACCGGCAGTTCGGTCAGCGAGGCGATCATGGTGGGCAGGATGCCGTCCATGCCGGCGAACACGACCAGTACGTCAGCCTCGAGCGTCTGCCGGATGCCCAGGAACGGCCGGTGAATGCCGGAGACGCCGAAGTCGAAGGCCCGGATCACCTGCGCACCGAGCTCTTCGAGCAGCAGGGCGCACTCGCTCGCCAGGGGCACATCCGCGGTGCCTGCCGTGATGACACCCACCGTTCCCAGCTCTTCCCGCGGCGCCTCGGAGGATGACACAGCCACGAGGCCGCCCGCCCGGCTTATCCTCGCTTCCGGGAATGCCTGTACGAGCTCGCCGTACGTCTCGTCGTCCACCAGGGAGACCAACGCCCGCCCCCCGTTCTCCAGGAAGCTGCGCACGATCCTTATCACCTGGTCCGTGCTCTTGCCCCGGGCATAGACGACCTCCGGGAACCCGGTACGGCGGTGGCGATGCAGGTCGAGCAGGAAATCCTCACCCTGATCGTAGAGCGCATGCAGGATCCGCTCGTGGGCCTCCTCGATCCCGAGCTCCCCTTTCTTGACCTTCTCAAGCAGATCGCGGATCATCCTCTCCTCCCGGTGCTTATCTACTTATCGCCGCCCTCCGGGCACAGGGACTTCTCCCCGCCGGCCCCTCCAAGGACCATGCGCTCGAGGGCGGCCCTCACCGCAGCCACGGACATGCTCCTCTCGCGCGCGATCCTCGCCAGGTCGCGGTACTCGAGCTTGATGCGCCGTGAACCGTCCGGCAGGACGCTCTCCTTGACGCCTACCTCCCCCCAGGGAGTATCGATGGTGTAAGACGTGCGCTCAAGCACCCTTCTCTCAACGGGGTGGAAGCGCACCCCGATTGAGGTGGTGTGAACGAGCATACTCTCGGTTACCCCGTCCAGGGACTCCGCCGGGCAGATGGCCTTCAGGCAGAAGCCCGGCCTGCCCCGCTTCATGATCCTGGGGGAGAGGTGCGCGTCCAGGGCCCCTGCGGCCAGTATCCGCTCCAGGGCGGCCTCGGTCTCTTCCGGGTTCATGTCGTCCACGTCCGTCTCCACCAGGTAGAGGTGCTCTGCATGCTCGCGGTGATCTGGTTTGCACAGGATGCTCCGGCAGAGGTTGGGCCACCCGGGCAGCTCCCTGGAGCCGCAGCCGAAGCCCGAGGCCATGACCGTGTACCGCCCGGGCGGGTCTCCCTTGTGGGCCAGCGCGGAGATCACCGCTGCACCCGTAGGCGTGGTGAGCTCGGAGGCGATGCCAGTGAAGCGCACTTCCCGGCCCTCGAGGAGCTTGAGCGTGGCCGGCGCGGGAAGCGGGATGGTCCCGTGCATGGAGCGGGTCGTCCCCGTTCCCAGGGGGATGCTCCGGCAGTAGATCTCGTCCGCCCCGAGGTGCTCGATCGCGGCCGCGATTCCCGCGATGTCCAGGATCGAGTCCAGGGCTCCCACCTCGTGGAAATGGACCTCGTCCACGCTCACCCCGTGCACGTGGGCCTCGGCCTCGGCAAGCGCGAGGAAGATCCTCTCCGCACGCTCGCGGACGCTGCCGGGCAGGGCGCAGAGTATCCTGTCCCGGATGAAGGCGTAGCTCCGGTGTTCACATGGGTCTTCGCAGCCGAAGGTCAGGCCCAGGGCGGTGATTCCCTGGATGCGCCGTGAGGTGACCTCGAGCGTGAACTCCCCGATCGGGAGCGCCCGGAGGATGCTCTCCAGGTACTCCACGGGGCAGCCCAGGTGGATCAGGCTTCCCACCAGCATGTCACCGCTGATGCCGCCCACGGGATCGATGATCAGGGTACGCACGCCTCACCTCCGGTCAAAGACTGTCGCATTCGATAAGTCTTTTTTGTTGTGCCACACTCCAGAGCATCGAGACAACGACTTTATCCGCGCTCTCCGGCCGGGAAGGCCCAAGCCCGTGATGCCTGCGGGCAACGAATCGCGTTTCAGGATGATCTTGAAAGCATGCTTCCATGCTTCCCGCAGGAAATCCGCGGGAAGCAGCTCGCGGATCATGAGCCGGCCTTGAGCGGACTTTTCGTCAAGCAGCTTGTGCCGGGCATGCAAATGGATTATGAATGGACTCGGTTTCGCCGAAAGGTACTCACGAGGAGCGGCATGAAGAACCATTGCCTGTGCATCGTCCTGTGCTCGTTCGTTTTCCTGGGGGCGGCCCCGCCCGAGCCTGTTGTCTACACGGTCAAGAGCGGGGACACCCTCTCCCGGATCGCGGCCATATACCTGCCCTACACCTCCGCCTACACCAGGAAGGAGCTGATCGCCAGCCTCAGGGAGATCAACGGAATCGACGGCCCGCTGTCTATCGGCCAGAGCCTGAAGATCCCCGTGTCGTTCAGCGAGCCGGTACGGGCCAGGACCGTTCCCCGGCCCAAGGAGTTCCCGGCCAGGGGCCTCTACATGAATCCTTCCTCGGCCGGAACCCGGTTCATCTTCGAATCCGCACGGAGGCTCAGGGAGCTGGGAGGCAACACCATTGTCTTCGACGCCAAGGATGACCTGGGCGCGATCACCTACCCGAGCTCCATTCCCGGGCGGTATTGTCCCGAGGAGAAGTATCATCCGAACATCGAGGATCTCCACAAGCTCATCGAGTTCCTCCACCGCATGGACATCCACGTGGTCGCCCGCGTGGTGGCCTTCCGCGACCCCATCATGTCGCGAAACCACCCCTCGTGGTGCATCGACCGCGAGCACCACTGGCTCGACCCCGCGCATCCCGAGGTACAGGAATACCTGCTGACCGTGATCCGCGAGCTCTCGGACACGGGCGTTGACGAGATCCAGCTCGATTATATCCGCTATCATGCCGACGGCAAGGTCTCCACAGGCATCGAGGGCGTCCAGCGAACCGATGTGATCGCCTCCTTCCTCAAGAGGGTGCGGGAAATCACCGCCCCGCGGGGCGTCCTGCTGTCCGTGGACATGTTCGGCATCGTGATCTGGCAGCGGAATGTGGACATGCTCGTGGTGGGACAGGACATCGCCAAGATGAAGCCCTACGTGGACATCATATCGCCCATGCTCTATCCCTCGCACTTCAGCCCGGGCTTCGACGGGGTGAAGAACCCCGCGGACGAGCCTTACCGGTTCGTGTATCGAGGGGTCAAGCGGATGAAGGAGCTCGTGGGCGACGAGGTGGTCATTCGTCCCTGGCTCCAGTCGTTCCCCTTGAGGGTGACCCGGGGATTCGATGCGGACTACATCCGCTCCCAGATCGATGCGGCCCGGGACGCCGGAGGGACCGGCTGGCTCCTGTGGAGCCCCGGCAATCACTATGGCGAAGCCTATTCAGCCCTGCACAAGCTCATGCATCCCGAGCCCGCGGTGCGCCAGGCAAGCAGCGGCGCATTGCCCGGGGCCCTTCCCGAGCAGCCCCTGCCCGCCGGAGCAGCACCCGGTGCCCCGCTGCCCCCGGGTGCAGAGGAAGAATCTCCGGGAAATGCTCCGCGTCTCCCGGAACCAGAACTCATCCCGCCCCTGGAAGGAGCTCTCCCGGAGGCCTCCCACGACACGGACCGCTCTGCAGCGCCCGGCGTGGCGGACACCGGCGAAGACCGGAGCACAGCCGGAGCCGTAAACGGCCGGGTACCGGCCGCGAGTTCGCCCAAGGCCCCGCAGGACCAGGTCGCTGTGCCTCGGGCAGAGGAGTAGAACGCCGCTGAAACCGGGCATGCCCCTGGAGCTCCGGGCATCAGCCCGAAGGCCCCTTTGGACGCCGAGCCCGATCGTGAGCGTGCGGAAGAGCAAGAGGCCGGAATAGAAGGCACTCCCTGCACCCGGGAAACACCGGGCCTGGAAAACACCGCCGCACCCAAGGGCTGAGCGCCGGAATCACCGCCGGCTCGAAGCCTCCTTGTGCCCGACTTTGCCCTTCCGGCCTCGCCGGACCGGGAATCAGGAGAAACGATTGCCCGTCACCCCAAATCGCCGACCAGACCCCCAGGCATGCACAACAGCCCTTGGAAGAACCCACGCTAGGGGACCAGCTGTGACCGTGCAACAACCCCCGGGAGCGGGAGACTCGCTATTCTTCTCGGCTCACACCATGCCGGCTGGCGTTGTCGATCGGTGATGTGTATCATTACCCTATCGGCTCTTTGTAAGCTGCGCGAATCGTGAAGGGAGGAAAATCCATGGAACTCGACGAGGCCATCGCGGGCAGGAGGAGCATTCGCCGGTACACCCAAGACGCGGTGAGCGACGACGAGATCGCGGCTCTCATCGAGGCCGCCCGATGGGCGCCTTCGTGGGCCAATACCCAGTCCTGGGAATTTATCGCCGTAAAGGACAAAACCCTCATCGAAAAGGTTGTCGGCACCTATTCCAAAGGAAACCCGGCGGCGAAAGGCTCTCTCGGGGCACCCGTTCTCATCGTGGCATGCGCCAAGACCGGGGTTTCCGGCTGCTACGATGGCAGAGACGTCACGAAATTCTCCTGCTGGTACATGTTCGACCTGGGCATGGCTGTGCAGAACCTGTGCCTCAAGGCCCACGCCATGGGTCTGGGAATCGTGGTCGTGGGGCTCATTGACCACGCTGCCTGCGCAAAGATCCTGGGTGTTCCCGAGGGCCACGAGGTAGTTGCCGTCATTCCCGTGGGCAGGCCGGCTGCACCCGGCAGGCAGGCCCCTCCGCGCAAACCGGTCGGGGAGATCCTGTACCGGGATGTCTTCGGCCGGGCCTTCTGATGCGCCTGACAGCGGCCCCAGGCAGGGATCCAGGAGTGAAGCCGGGGTCCCTGGGGAGCGGTGGGAGGCTCCGACGGCATGGTGTGTTCAGTCCATCACGTCCGCGCGGTCCTGCAGTCTCCTAAAAGATGCCCGGGTATGCGCACGGGGCTCGGGGCATGTCATGTCGCCCCAGGTGGGGCTAAGGGGCTAATCAGTTCCTCGATCGTGACGATAAGAGTGGTAGCCCAAGAACTCAAGCTCTTGGGAAGTTCAGGGATGGGAAGCCAGGCAGCTCAACACTGCCTGGCTTCGGTTTATGATCAGACGGCCTGTGCTCAATCAACCCTCTGAAGCAGCACGGCATTGCCGTTGCCGAAGGCGCCGCAGAGCGATGCCACGCCGTACTTGGCATCTTTACGGTCGGTCTTCATGATGTTGTTGAGCGTCACGATGATGCGTGCGCCCGACTCTCCCAGCGGATGCCCGAGCGCCAGCGCGCCGCCCCAGACGTTGACGTTCTCGAAGGGGGCGTTCTCGGCGATGCCGAGCTCGCGCAGGCAGGCCAGCGACTGGCTGGCGAAGGCTTCGTTGAGTTCCCAGAGATCAATGTCCTTCACGGTGAGCCCGGTGCGGGAAAGCAGCTTCTTGACGGCCGGGACCGGGGCGATGCCCATCATGGTGGGGTCGCAGCCGGCCATGGAACCCTGGACGTACTTCACGTGGTACGACAGCCCGAGCTTATCGGCCTTGCTCCGCTCCATGAGCAGGAGGCAGGCGCCGCCAGCGGTGAGCGGGGACGAGGTTGCTGCGGTCACCGTGCCATTGGGATCGAAGGCGGGCTGCATGGTAGCCATCTTCTCCAGGGAGATGTCGGGCCTGATCCACTGGTCACGGTCGACCATGAACGGGGTGCCGTCTTCCTTGAGACCCTGCACCGGGACGATCTCGTTCTTGAACTTGCCGGCCTCGGTGGCCTCGTGGGCCTTCTTGTGGCTCCACAGCGCCATGAGCTCCTGGTCGGCCCTGCTGATGTTGTACTTCTTGGCCACCTTCTCGGCCGTTGCGCCCATGGGGATCTCGACCGGGTTGTAGAGCTCGAAGAGACGGGGAGAAAAGTCCATGTTCGCGGCCATGGGGACTTTCTGCATGTCTTCGACACCCGAGGCGAGGTAGGTGTCTCCCTCACCGCACATGATGGCCCTGGCGGCGTGCTCGACCGCGGACATGCCCGAAGGGCACTGCTGGGTCAGTGTGTTGGAAGGCACGGATTCCGGGAAGCCGCCTGCGAGCCAGGCCAGCCTGCCGATATCGTTCTGCATGCCCGATATATTCGCACAGCCGCAGAATACGGCCTCGATATCCTCGGGCTTCACCTTGGGGTTGCGCTCGAAGATCGCCTTGTAGCAGGCGATGAGCAGCTCTTCGGGCCGCACGGTCCTGAACCAGCCCTTCTCAGCATGGGCCCGGGCATTGGCGGTCCTTACGCCATCGATGATTACGCATTCCTTCATGATAAACCTCCTTGTCTGGTTAGGGTCATTTTGAATGGATGATACCAAGATTCCTTGAACATTATATTTTTCTCGCCCGCCCAGCTCATTATACTAAAGTAGTAAAAAAGTAGTATTTCCCTACAGCAGGTCGAGTTCCCTGGCCTTTTTGACGGCCTGGAAGCGTTTCCTGACATTGAGCTTGCTGAAGATGCTGTAGTTATGGGCCTTCACGGTAGTCAGGGCTACGCAGAGCTCGTCCGCGATCTCCTGGTTGGACAGCCCGTTGGCGATGAGCTTGAGGACCGCAAGCTCTTGGCGGCTCAACGGCTCGATCCTGCCGTTGAACAGGTCCCGGGTACTAGCCGAGGAATCTCGGCCCCGCCCCGACGCACGAAGGATCTCCTCCAGGATCCGGCTGGAGAAGCCGGGATTTACGCCCTGATCGACCGCGTGCTGAAGCAGCCCTTTCAGGGCGGCGCCCTCCTCGATGAACATCAGCTCGTAGCCCTGCGGCTCGGCAAGCGAGAGAGCGCGCTCCAGGCATTCCAGGGCCCCGGGCTGGTCTCGTTCTGCTTGGCGTGCCTCGGCCAGCAGGATGAGCCCCTCGATCTCCAGCTCGCCCCAGCCCTCCGCCCCGATCCTGTGGATCAAGTCCTCCAGGCGGCGGACGAGCTCGCCGGCGGCGAGCCGGCGCATGCCCGCAGGCTTCAGCGCTGCCTCCGCCAGGTGCAGCCTGGCCAGCGAGAGCTGCTCGGTGTAGTGCCAGTATTTCGTGAACGGGTAGGCCGAGTTCGCCTCTGCATCGTTAAAGCTCAGGGAATGGCTCTCGGCCATACGGAACGCGGACTCGACGGCGGAAAGCCGGTGCCCCTGATACTTCAGCACGCTCCGGATGTTCAGGGCGGCCGAATACCCCCGGGCGCCGGGACAGGACCTTTCCATGAGCCCGATCTCCGCAAGCGGGGCCACAACATCCTTGAGCCCCGCCCCCTGCCCGAGCCTGAGGCGCGAAAGCAGGGCATTGTAGGCGATGAACGAGTAGTCCAGCATCCTTGCCGTGGAGCCGACCTCGTCGAGAATCGCCCCGGCTTCCCGCAGCCGGCCCTTTTCGAGGTGGATGGAGGCCATGACCAGCCGGATGAGCCCGAGCATCTCGGGCAGGAGCTTCCCGCGGCTGATGAACGTGTCGGTGATGATCTGCATGGACTCGCGGCACATTGCCTCGGATTCCCGCAGCCTGCCCCTGAGCTTGGTGAGGAGGGTCCTGAGGCAGTCGACCGCGACCAGGACAAAGGAGATGCCCTCGACGAATCCGATCGACCTCGCCTCATCGAAGGCCGCTGCAGCAGGCTCCAGCCTGCCCGTGCTCATGTGCGCCATGCCCAGGATCGTGTAGATGCCGGCCCGCTCGATGGGGTAGTCCCCGTCGGCACCCGTCAGGCTCCGGTTGCAAAGCTCGACGATCTTCTGCGCAGGCTCGCCCCGCTCGTAGGCAAGATGTACCCGCAGGGCATTGGCATGGGCCAGGGTCCGCCGGTCTTCCTCGGAAACCTTGGATGCGCCGTAATTCTTCTCCAGGTATGCCTTCTGCGCGTCGTTGAGCAGGCGCTCGATGGTTTCGAACGGCATGCCGGTACGATTTCTCAGGTGGCTCAGGAACAGGGCCCAGGCATAGCCGGTGCAGAGCCCGGCATGCGAAGCAAAGCACCAGGCGGGAAGCGACTGCATCCACGAGAGCGCCGTTGACGCCTCGCCCCTGGAAAGGGCAATGGCCGCATGCCTGCTCACCAGGGCGGCGGCATAGTCCCAGTCACGCGCCTCGATCGCGTGCCTGATGGCCTCGTCGGGCAGGCCGTTCTCGACGAGCCACCGGGCCGCCCGGGAATGCAGGAGCCTGGCCCGTTCGGGATCGATCTCGTCCAGGCGCCTCTTCAAGGTCTCGGCAAAGAGGCAGTGGTACCGGTATTCCCTCCGCTGGTGGTCCAAGGCCACGATGAGCGTGTTGCCCTCGTACAGGGCGTTGAGCATGTGAGCGCTGTCGTTCCGCCCGGTCACGGCGTCACACAGGGGCCCGTTCAGGCGGCTCAGGATGGAAGTATCGAGCAGGAAGGAGCGCACCTCCCCGGGGTGGGACGAGAGGATCTCCTCCAGGAAGTAATCGACCACCTGCTCGTAGCCACGGGAGACGAGGGGGCCGCCCGGAGATGCGCCTTTCTTCAAGGCCATGGCCGCGATCTGGAGCCCGGCCGCCCACCCCTCCGAATACCTCTCCAGGGCCGATATGTCCTCCTCTCCCGGCCGGTTTCTCGCAGCCCGCCTGGCGAACAGGGCAATCTCCTGGGGTGTGAAACGCAGGTCGTCGGCGGTGAGCATCAAGAGCTGGCCCCTGATCTTCAGCCTTCCCAGGGACAGCGGGGGCTTTACCCGCGAGGAGACCACGAGGCGAAGCCCGGAGGGCATGCGGTCTATGAGAAACCTGAGATCGTCGTGTATGCTCCGGTTGGAGATCAGGTGGTAGTCATCGAGGATCATGGTGAATGAGGCGCTCTCATCGAAGAGCTCGTTGATGAGCGTGGTCAGAAACGTCTCTGCAGGCAGCTGCGACGAGGGGGAGTACGACTGGAGCAATTCCAGGGCCGCCTCTCCCAAATCGGGCTGCACCATCCTGAGCGAAGAGATGAAATGGGTCCAGAAGCGCAGCGGGTCGTTGTCGCCCTGGTCGAGGCTCAGCCAGGCGAACCCGCGCCTGGAGGAAGCCCACTCGCTGAGCATCGTGGTCTTGCCGAACCCGGCGGGCGCCGATACCACGACGAGCCTGCAGTCCTTCCCGGAATCCAGCTGTCTGATCAGCCTCGGCCTGCTTATCCAGCCGGCCTGCCCGGGAGGGATGGTGAGCTTCGTTTTCAAGACATTGAGGGCCATTCGAAAAACCCCGGCATATCAAGCACCATGCATTACATACTCAAGATGGATAAATTTACCATAAAACCGGCCGCCTGTACAGGCCGTCTTCCCTTGAACTCCCGCCGGGGCGATACACCGGGCAGCAGGGCTGCTCCCGAGCGAGGCCCTGCTGCCCGGAAAAGATCAGAACTTGGTCAGAGAGCCCGGCTTGAGCGTCTCGATGCCCGAGAGGTACCTGGCAAGGTGCTCGCGCAGGGCGATATCGTACTGACCGGTGATGAGGATCTGCTCCATGATCGGGGATCCGCCGCCGTGGTAGTTGCCGTAGTTGATCACCCCGCTGTCACCGGAGCAGGTGAAGTCGATGAAGGTGAGCCAGAACTTGATCTGGTCCTCGATGGGGATCTTGGGATTGCGGGTGAGGTATTTCTCGAGCAGGGCCTTGGTCTCCGGATTGGCGAGATCCTCCTCGTAGGGGAAGGTAGCCGGGATGCCGCCCGCGATCTTGCACAGGATTTCCTGCTCGTGGAACACGGACTCGCCGGTCAGGCACCTGCCCACGTTGGCATAGATCGAGTTCGGAATGTAGCCTCCCGGACCATAGGGTACGGTGCCGAAACCCGGCACGTAGATCTCAGGCTTGGCCATGGCGGATGCCGTATACCCTGCCGCGTATCCGAGCTCGGTGACCTTGATGATCTCGGAGAGCAGCTCGCGGACGTGGGGAGTCTTCTTGATGCCGTTGATCTTGGCCGCCATGGAGGCAAAACCCAGGATGGCGTCGCCGATGGCCGGCTTGCAGCCCGAGTAGCTGTGGCGGTGGAACAGGGCGAAGAGCAGGGCGCAGGCCCCGCCGTGGAGGTTCTCTCCGCAGAGGAACACCCGCTCCCAGGGGATGAAGGCATCTTCGAATATGACATAGGAGTCGGTGTAGCCGATCTCGACCCCCCGCTTGAAGTGGGTGCGCTCCCGGCCCTTGTGTATGTGGACGACCTGCTTGACGCCTTCGTGGTCTGCCGGAACGGCAAAGGCCACGGCATAGTCCTTCTCGTCATCGCCCAGGGCCCGGGTGGGCACCACCAGGATCTCGTCCGCGATGGATGCCTCGGAGATGTGGACCTTGCATCCCCTGACCACGATGCCGTCCGGCTTCTTCTCCACCACGTGCAGGTACGAGTCGGGGTCGGTCTGCTCGATGGGCCTCTTGAGGCGCTCGCCCTTGACGTCGGTCTGGGCGCAGCAGCCCACGAGGTCGTTCGTCTGGAAGTACTCGAGCCATTTCAGGAAGTTCTTGTGGTACTCGGTCGCGCCGTTGTTCTGCTTGTCGGCCTCGAATGAGACCGCATTGATGGCGTTGATCGCATCTGCCCCCATGCACCGCTGGATGCACAGCCCGATCTTGCGGCACAGGGCGCGGGTCATGTCCTGCTTCTTGTGGAGATCCTCAGGGGACTGGTGGATATGGCAGAACCGGTTGATGGTCTGACCGGTCAGGTGCGACGTTGCGGTGCACAGGTGCTTGAGCTCGGGGTCTGTCACCGCATCGAAGGTCATCCCCATGACGTTGAGCGCCTTCTGCTGAACCTCGTCGAGCCGGTCGATCTTGCTGCCGTTGAAGTACAGGTTCCGGCGCATCTTTCCGAGTCCTTCGAAATACTGCTCCTTGGTCCTCATGGCCACCTCCTTCTCGGTAATCATCCTGGCTTTCCCTGCAATCCAGTCATGAAAACAGCAAGGTATCACTCCGGCCTCCGCTTGCCGGAATAGACCTGCCTCGGCGGAGACGACCCGGGCTCATGGTCGAAAGAGGTGCCGGTAATTTATGTGCATTTACTGAAACCAAAGCACAAGAGCCATCCCTACCGGAGGCGCTTCATATCATAGCTTAACAAATACCAGACTCTCGGAGAAAAAGAAACCAAATTCGCCTGCTCTGTCCCAAGGCTTATTCTCAAGCTTAAATCCCAACCGCCGTCGGTCTTCTCCTGCGGCATGGGGATCTGAGTTTCGCCGGCGGCCGAGTGATGGGAGCCCTGTATCCGGGAGGTGTTTCATGGAGAGATTCGAGCTGTTGCTGAGGATCGCGGCCCAGTGGCTCATCCTTCCGATCGAGGCACTAGCCGCGTCCATCATAGCCGCCGGGGTTGTGGTAGCGTTCGTCCGGCTGATCCGTATCCGAGCGATGCCCGACCTGGACATGTTCCAGCGCGTGCGCCACCACTTCGCGCGATATCTCGTGCTGGCCCTTGAGTTCCAGCTCGCGGCCGATATCCTCGGCACCGCGGTGTCGCCGAGCTGGGACCAGATCGGCAAGCTGGGGGCCATTGCAGGCATCCGGACCTTCCTCAACCTCGTTTTGGTGCACGAGATAAAGGAAGGGAATCCCCCGGCCAGGCTGGACTGACCGGGGCAGGGCCGCCTTCACCCGAGCAAGGGCACGGGGTGCGGCCCGCTGGTGTCGAAAGCGGCCGCACGACCGCATAAACACCCTCAAGGCCGGTGACATTCACGTCGATGGCTTCCAGGCCCAGGCCCCGGTCCATTACCAGTTCCCTCAGGGGTCTCCACTTAAAGCCCCAAAGGGGTGCCGGGGTTGTGCCCCTAATGGACGTTTCTCTTCCGCCCGTTATTCATCTGTCCACGGATCAGCAGCTTCATTTCGGAACTTTCCTTTCACCGACTCTCCCAATAATGCGCTCTGCTGGATTTATCCTGGGGAGGATCGGCAATCCGTGCGAACTCGCTGGCCAGGATCGCGTTTGTTGCACGCTTGGAAGGGATAATTTTTCTCTCTATCCATGAATGGCCCCTTTAAAATGAAAATGTTTTGCTTGCCACCGTGCATAGAATTTGCTTATTATAGTATAAGTACAGCCAGACGCGGTTTATTTACAGCCTGCTATTATCTCATCCCAGCAAGAATTTGATGTCTTTGTTTATTTCTGATGATTCGTGAGGAGGTCATTATGGAACATTGTTGTAGTGATATGTATATAATTCCAAGAGTTATCCTTGGGCCGTCCTTCCAACCAGATATCCGCCATACCCTTTGCCTCTCCTGCTGCTAAGGCAGATCCGGCGGGGAGGTGCTTCGAAGCACGATAGAGAGAAGGTCTGCTCTGCCGATGCAGGGCATCTTCAATTGGTATTTAATTTTTCAGTATAAAATTCGAGGAGGTACAGATGTCTGGATCAACACTTACCGTGAGCAGTATACTGCATTTAGGGGTACTGGCTTTTACCGCCCTTGTGCTTTCCCTGCTCTTTCAAGCTCATCCAGTGACTGGGGCTGCTGAAACGACTGTCTTCGGGCCGAACCGATATACCTGTACGGGAAAACCTCTCAATGAATTCACCGCCTCTTTTAAAGCTGTGCCCGGTTCTGCAACCATCATCGTAAAGAGGGGGATAAACCCCGTCTGCAGCGCACACATCAGGGTAAATGGAGCAGATGTTTTCACATCGAAAGATTTCAAGGAGCCTGTATACCTTTTCAAACGGACCATCAATCTGATCGAGCACAACACGATCACCATCAAGCTTACCGGTGCACCAGGGAGCTACATTACAGTTGAGATCGTACAGGTGGTCACCAACAATAGACCGATAGCACACTCACAGACAGTAACGACTCAAGAGAACACTCCCGTTCCGATCAATCTGACAGGGTCAGACCCCGACGGTGATCCACTGACCTATCACGTTGTCTCGGAGCCCGGACATGGGTCGCTGAGCGGCACAGCGCCGAATTATACCTACAACCCTTTAGCGGAGTTTCATGGAACAGACTCTTTTGAATTCATCGTCAATGATGGAACCCTTGACTCAAATCCAGCAACGGTCACCATCAAGGTAACCACGGTCAATCACCCGCCTGAGGCAAACGATGACCATGTGACTACTGATGAAAACGTTCCGGTTGTCATAAACGTCATTGGAAATGACCAGGATGTGGACGGTGATGCCCTCGTCGTCACCAGCTTTACGCAGGCGACGAGCGGAACTGTTACCGACAATGCCGATGGAAGCCTGACATATGCCCCAAACCCGGGCTATTCCGGCACTGACAGCTTTACCTATACCGTCAGTGATGGAAAAGGCGGAACAGGTACCTCTACCGTTTACATCACGATCTCAAAGCTCGTCCATGCCCCGTCGGTCCGTATCACAGCAGACCCGTCAGCCATTGTAGCAGGAGAAACATCGACACTCGCCTGGGCATCAGCCCATGCCGAGACGCTGGAGATCGACAACGGCATAGGAATGGTGGATTCGAGCGGTTCGATCGATGTTTCTCCGTCTTCCACCACCACCTATACCATCACGGCTTCCGGGCCGGGCGGTGAGGCAACGGATTCTGTCGAGATCATCGTCTACCAAGTGCCTACGGTGAGCATTTCGGTCACCCCGGAGAAGATTGCCTCAGGCGAAAGCGCGACCCTTTCCTGGACCTCAGCAAACGCCCAAAGAGTGAGCATCGACAACGGTATAGGAGAGGTAGGCGCTGAAGGATCTCTTGTCGTGTCACCATCGGCGACCACCACGTTTACCATCACCGCAGCGAGCCAGGCCGGCATTGTGAGCGATTCGGTAACGGTCAGCGTCATACCGCCCCCAATTACCATCACCTCGCCCGGAAACGGAACACGCATCGAGAGGCCTGATGTAATGGTTGTTGGAACCGTAGACAGTGCGTTTGGCGAAGAGGTCGGTATCGTGGTGAACGGTATCCCGGCAGCAGTTTATGGCAGCACCTTCGTGGCGAACCATGTGCCGCTTTACGACGGCGAGAATGAAATCATTGTAAGCGCTGTAAACGCCCAGGGGGATACATCCCAAAGCGAGGTTTCCGTGTATGCCGATATTGCCCGGCCCTGTATCACCCTGGATGCCGGCGAGTTTTCAGGCGTTTCCGTATTCGAGGCAGTACTTACGGTGGACTCTCTGTTCAGCTCCGAAAACCAGACCGTGACGTATACCGGCCCGGATGAGGTACAGTTCTTAGAGAGCAGGGACGAGAGTGAATATAGGATACAGATATCGAAAGAAGGGGTTTATTTCTTCACGGTCGAAGTCATAGATGGGACGGCCGTTTACCGCGACACGGTCGGCATAGTCGTGCACAGCGAGGCAGGAATCGATGCGATGCTTCGCTCTAAGTGGGAAGACATGCGAACAGCACTGAGCCGGAATGACATCGAGGCAGCGGTAAAAGTTTTTTCCAGCGCAACCAAGAGGGCATATGCAAATGCCTTCGGGATGATGACGCAAGAGCAGCGTGCTGAATTTGTTCAGGAACTTGGCACAATCCGGTTCGTAAAGATGGTGGAGAACTTCGTGGAGTATGAGGTACTGACAACGCGGGAAGGAAAGGTGTACTCTTTCTATCTCACCTTTGAGAAGGGCGAGGACGGGTTATGGAAAATACGTGCCTTCTAAGGTGCGCTACCCCAGGCCGGATGTACAAGAGCATCAGGGACCTGGTAAAAAGGATCCTTTAAGGCGGTGATGCTATGAGGAGGTTTTTTCTTCCGGTATTGCTGATTGTCGCCATGGTCTCCCTTCCCGGCCTTGCCTTTGGCTGGAGCATCTGGGGCAATGAGACCTTCAGAGGCAAGCTGATCGATGCGGATACCTATGAGCCCATAGAAGAGGCCGTTGTGGTGATGGTGTGGAGCAAGAGCTGGCCGGGCATTGGAGCAGGGGCCACGACCGATTTCATGATGGCGCGGGAGACTATGACCGATGCAAACGGAGAATGGAGCATACGGGGCCCAAAAGGAAAGTACATGTATGAGTGCCCGATCCTCACCATCCTGAGCCTGATCACCTATATTCATGTCATACAGCCCCCGTCGATCCATTATTACAAGCCGGGATACTGCAGACTCGGACATAAGCCTGGAGGGTTTTCAGCATATCCGTATATCAACAAGAGCAAAGGGATGAATGGGATAATTCTGTCTAGAACAAAAGATTCCGCGGAAGAAACACATACATTTTATAAGATGCATGAGGGCAAAATGGCTTTCATCCCTGTTGCCGACCCCATAGCAAAGCTCAGATCACTGGATTTTCCCCTCCAGTATACTGAAGATTATCTCTGGATCGAAAGAGAGTGGTTTCTAGAAATACCTTTTTATTTATTCGGCGCTAAGA
>JBASVF010000178.1:0-17648 GCA_049275795.1 Desulfomonilia bacterium | reverse complement strand
GCTGACGCTCATCGCCTTCGACCGGGAGCCAAAGGTGGGGGCGAGGATCCGGTGAGTCTATCGGGAGGGGACGATGCAGAAGGTTCCGATCAGCCTGGTCCAGCCCGGGATGGTGCTGGCCAAGCCGGTGCTCAACGAGGCCGGGATGCCCCTGTGCGCCGAGGGAACCGAGCTCACCGAGTCGATCATCGATCGGCTCAGGCGCCTGAACGTCCCGTTCCTCACCCTGAAGGGCAGACCGGTGGACATGGGAGAGACCGAACCGAGCCTTCAGGAGAGGATCTCCAAGCTCAGGGAGCGGTTCGCTCCCGTGCAGGGAGACCCCACCATGGAGCGAGTCAGGGTTGCCATCGAGCAGGCCGTGATCTCCGAATCCATGGAAGGCGGGGAAGATCAGAACGGGAATGAAGGGGAGCCCGGTGAGTAAGAAGGAGCATCTCAAGGCGATCACCAAGAGAATCCAGAGCCTCCCCACCCTGCCGCCCGTAGTCAGGAGGCTCACCACCATGGTGGAGAGCCCGGACGTCACGGCAAAGGACGTGGGCAAGCTCATCTCCTCCGACCAGGTCTTAAGCGCCAAGGTGCTCAAGCTCGTCAACTCACCGTTCTACGGGTTTCCTGGAAAGATATCATCCATAAGCCACGCCATCATCCTGTTGGGATTCAACGTCATCAAGGGCGTCGTTCTCTCGGCCTCGGTCTTCGATCTCATGGAGGAGTCCATGACCGGGCTCTGGGAGCACTCCCTGGGCACGGCCGTCATCTCGGGCACCATCGGCAGGACCCTGGGGCTCGGGGAGCCCGAGGAGATCTCCACCGCGGCCCTGCTGCACGACATCGGCAAGGTGCTGGTCCGGGCGTCGCTGCCAGAGGACTACAACCAGATCACGGAGCGTGTGCAGGAGAAGAAGTACTACTTCCGGGAAGCGGAGCTGGAGGTCATCGGGGTGGATCACGCCGAGATCGGCTCGTGGCTGTCCAAGGAGTGGGGGCTGCCCGAACGGCTCACCATTCCGATCACCTTCCACCACGACCCGGACGAGGCGATCAGGCTCAAGGACCGCGTCGCCGTGGTCCACATCGCCGACAGCCTTTGCCGCGCGTTCGGCGTGGGCAACGGGGGTGACGAGTGGGTGCGCCCCATCTCGGAGTCGGCCTGGAATCGTCTGGGCATGGACCAAATCGATCTGAAGGCCCTCATGAGCAGGATTCTTGTCGACCTCGAAGAGGTGGACAACTACAAGCTTTAAACGGGGGCCGGCGCGTGAAGACGGTGATCATTGTCAAGGACAGCCTGGACGAGCATCTCTCTCCTCTGCTGTCCTCGGTCTTCGATTCCGTCCAGGTGATCCACGGCGACGAGGACGTGATTTCGCACATCTACATGGATCCGCCGGACCTCATCCTCGTCGAGAGCTCTTACCTCCGGGAGCTCGATAACGGCCTCGCCGATGAATTCAGGGGCAATACCATCTACGGGCACCTGCCCCTGGTGGCGGTCTGCACCGAAAAGGACATCGAAGACAGGGCGGTGCTGGATATGCCCATCGACGACTTCATCATGCTGAACAGCCCGGAAAGCCAGATCAGGCGCAGGATCGAATTCATAGCCAGGAAGGCGGCCAGGGAGATGGACACCAATCCCCTCACCCGGCTGCCGGGCAACGAATCCATCATGCGCACCATCCAGCAGGTGCTCGATGAGGGCTCTGAGAGCGCCATCGCATGGGTGGACCTCGACAACTTCAAGCCCTACAACGACAGCTACGGGTTCTCCAGCGGAGACGAGGTACTCATGGCCACGGCGCGCATCATCACCAACACCGCCAAGGAGCTCGGGAAGGAGCCTACCTTCGTGGGCCACATCGGGGGAGACGACTTCGTGCTGGTCTGCCCCATCGCGGGGGTGGAAGCCCTGTGCGCCGAGATCATCTCACGGTTCGACCGGGTGATCCGCAGCTTCTACAACGAAGAGGACCTGGAGCAGGGCGGGATCGTTTCCCGAAACAGGAGGGGGGAAATCGAGAAGTTCCCCCTCATGACAATCTCGATCGCGGTGGTGCTCAACGAAAAGAAACGGTACTCGCATTACGGACAGGCAGCGCGGGACGCATCGGAAATCAAGAGGTTCATCAAGCACCGCGAGGGCAGCAACTACATGCTCGACAGAAGGGGGAGGGGCTCGTGATCCGTCGCTATTCCAGAGAGGCGATGCAGACGATCTGGTCGGATGAGAACCGGTACCGCAGGTGGCTGGATGTGGAGATCGCGGTCTGCGAGGCATGGGCCTCGATGGGCAGGATCCCGCAGGAGAGCCTGAAGAACATCAAGGAACGCGCCGCCTTCACGGTGGAGCGCATCGAGGAGATCGAGGCAATCACCCGGCACGATGTGATCGCCTTCGTATCCTGCGTGGCCGAGCACGTGGGCGAGGACGCCCGGTTCATCCACATGGGCATGACCTCCTCCGACGTCCTGGACACGGCCCTGGCCCTGCAGCTCAAGGAGAGCGGGCAGCTCATCATCGAGGGCATCCGGGGTCTCATGGCGGCCTTGAAGAAGCGGGCCTTCGAGTTCAAACACACCCCGGCCATGGGCAGGTCCCACGGCGTCCACGCGGAGCCCGTGAGCTTCGGGCTCAAGTTCGCCCTGTGGTATGCCGAGATGGCTCGGAACCTCAAGCGCATGGAAGAGGCCGTTGAGGTGATTTCCTTCGGCAAGGTCTCGGGTGCGGTGGGAACCTTTGCCAACATCCCGCCCGAGGTGGAGGAGGAGGCCTGCCGCAGGCTCGGCCTGAAGCCTGCGCCCATCAGCACCCAGATCATCCAGCGCGACCGGCACGCCCAGTTCTTCGGCACCATCGCGCTCATCGGCTCCACCCTGGAGAAGATCGCGGTGGAGATCCGGCACCTCCAGCGCACCGAGGTGCTCGAGGCCATGGAGCCCTTCGGCAAGGGACAGAAGGGCTCGTCGGCCATGCCTCACAAGAAGAACCCCATCCTCTCGGAGAACATCACCGGGCTGGCCCGACTCTTAAGGGGCTACAGCCTCTCCGCCCTGGAGAACGTGGCGCTGTGGCACGAGCGCGACATCAGCCATTCCAGCGTCGAGCGGGTCATCGCGCCCGATGCGACCATCGTGCTGGACTTCGCGCTGGCAAGGATGACCGGTGTCATCGAGGGGCTGGTTGTCTACCCTGAGAACATGCTGAAGAATATCGATCTCACCCGGGGTCTCTGGCATTCCCAGGGGGTGCTGCTGGCCCTGGTGGACAGGGGAATCGCCCGGGACACCGCCTACCAGTGGGTCCAGCGCAATGCCCTGAAGGCCTGGGAAGGCAGCGCCGGATTCAAGGAACTCCTGCTTAAGGATGACGATATCCGGCAAACGCTCGGTGCCGATGCGATCGAAAATCTGTTCGATCTTGCACATCATCTCAAGTATGTTGATAAAATTTTCGAAAGGGTCTTCGATGAGCATGAAAGATGAGCTTCTAGGAATCATCCGGCGCGATGCGGTAAGGTTCGGCACCTTCGTCCTCGCGTCGGGCAGGGAGTCCGACCTCTACGTGGACCTGAGGAAGGTGACGCTCAATCCCCGCGGCGCCTTTCTCATCGGATCGATCATTTGCGACATGATCGAGGGCCGTCCCGTCGACGCCATCGGGGGCATGACCCTGGGGGCCGATCCCATCGCCACAGCCGTGAGCCTGGAGGCGTACCGGAGAGGGCGGGAGATCCTGGCGTTCATCGTGAGGAAGGAAAAGAAGGGGCACGGCACGAAGAACCTCGTCGAAGGGCCGATCAAACCCGGGCTTAAGGTCGTGATCGTGGAGGATGTCATCACCACGGGATCGAGCACCCTCACGGCGATCCAGCATGCGCAGGACGCAGGGCTCCAGGTCGAGATGGTAATCGGCATCCTCGACCGGATGGAAGGCGGGAGAGAAGCCATCGAGGCCCAGGGGTTCGAGGTGCACACGATTTTTTCCAGGCAAGACCTCTGATCTCATGAAGTTGAGCACTTTGAGGAGCACCATCATCGGCGTGATGCTTTTCCTGGTTCCGTTGGCCGGGGAGGCATCGGTGGAAGGCGAGGGCGTCCCTTCGTTTCTCATCGGCGTACAGGATGGAACCTACGCGGTATGCGTCGATAAGTCGCTCCAGCTCCTCCATGTCTATAACGGCAGGAGCCTGGTCAAGACCATTCCCTGCTCCACCGGGATGAACCCCGGGGACAAGCAGGCCCAGGGAGACAGGCGCACTCCGGAAGGCATCTATTTCTTCGAGCGGATCATCGACGGCCGGACTCTCCCCGATATGTACGGGTGGAGGGCCTACACGCTCAACTACCCCAATGCCGTGGACCGGGCCCTCGGGAAGAACGGCAACGGCATCTGGATCCACGGCAGGAAGATCCCGCTCGAGGAGCGCGACACCAAGGGGTGCGTCTCGCTGAGAAACAGCGACCTACAGTCCATAGACCCCTACCTGAGCGCCTACCAGACACCCATCGTTACGCTCAACAGCATGACCACCGTCGACCGGGGGCAGGTGGATGCCGATGAGGCCCGCTACCGCGGGTTCGTCCTCTCCTGGATCGACGCCTGGCAGGGGAAGGACATCGAGGCCTACGAGTCGTGCTACTCCAAGCGGTTCTCGGATACGCTCCAGGGCCTGGGGCTACAGGAGTACCTGGCCCGGAAGAGGCGGCTGTTCGAGCGGTACGAGCACATCTCGATCTCCACGCACGGGATGACCATCGTGGGGTCCGAGCGTTACGTGCTGAGCTACTTCCTGTTGGATTATTCGGGCGACGAGTTCCAGAGCGCGGGCGTGAAGTACGTGTATCTGGAAGACACCCCGGACGACCCGAAGATCATCGCTGAGGAATTCCTCCCCCTCCACAGGGCCCCCCAGTGGGCGGAGACGGCCCGGGAGCTGGAGAAGCGCCAGGCCGAAGCCGTCGTCTCCTTCCTGGAGAACTGGCGCGGGTGCTGGGAAGCGAAGGACCTCGATGCCATGAAAGATCTCTACCTTCCCACCTTCCCGGACCGGGAGGCCTACTTCCAAGCAAAGGACAGGAATCTCGCCCCGTACGAGTATGTCAAGATCGAGCTCGAAGATGTCGATATGCAGCGCAAAGGAGCGTACTGGACCGTCACCGCGCGACAGCGATTCAGCTCAGACAGCTACCGGGACGTGGGCGTCAAGACGCTGAGGCTCGTGAACACCGCCAAGGGCCTCCGCGTCATACATGAGGCGTGGGAGAAGATTGATGAGAATTCGTGAGCCGTACCAGATCATCATCATGAGGCCGACCGGCGAACGAGCGGTGATGACCATCCGCTCTTTCTGGATCAAGGTCTTCCTCGCCGGGCTCGTCGTTCTCATCGTGGTTCTCGCAGCCATGGCCGTGCGGCTTACCCATCTGCAAACAGACCTCGCCGCCGCCCGGCAGACCCTCGGGATCCAGTCCGGGGAGCTCAAGGACCTGGGCCTGCTGCTGGCCCGCAAGGACGAAGAGATCATCTCGCTCAAGAAGCGCCTCAGCATGAGCACCGTCTACCAGCTCCTCCCGGAGGCGGGAGAGGAAGGCAAGGCGCCCGCAGCTCTCGGGAACGCCGATGAAGCCGAGCCGGCCCTCGCCCCCATGGCGGGCATAACCGAGCTCCGTCTCGTCGACGGCATGCTCAACTTCAAGGTCGAGAACGTCCGGCCGCCCGGAGAAGGTGCAGCGAGCGGGAATCTCTTCATCCTGTTCAAAAAGCAGGGAGCCGAGCTCTGGTATCCTTCCAGCGAAATCCGCAACGGCTTCCCCGTGCAGACGAAGAAGGGCCTTGCCTTCACCATCCGCAATTTCAAGCCCATGAGCATTCCCGTGCCTCCAGCGATGACCGACTGGGAGAGCATCACCTTCCAGATCTTCGATGAGCAGGGAAAACCCAGGCTGTCCATGCCGTTGGACAGAAGCCAGATCCAGTAGGCAGCCATGAATCGCCTGGTCTTAGGAATCCTGACCATGCTTGCTGCGCTATGGGCCCCCCTCGTACTGCACGCCGAGAGGACCCACGAGGTGTTCTTCCAGGGCACGGATCACCGGCTCGATGTGTACCGCATCAAGGGAGAAGAGCCCGGGCCGACGCTCATGATCATGGGCGGGATCCAGGGCGACGAGCCGGGGGGCTATCTCGCCGCGGACCTCTACGTGGACATGGGCCTGAAGAAGGGCAACCTGATTGTGGTGCCCAGGGCGAACCTCTACTCGATCCTGGTCAACGAGCGGTCTCCCAACGGTGACATGAACCGGAAGTTTGCCGATGTGCAGCCTTTCGACCCGGACAGCGAGGTGGTCAGGAAGATCAAGGAGCTCATGGAGGAGGCGGACTGTTTCCTCAACATGCACGACGGATCGGGCTTTTACCACCCGGTGTACATCGATTCCCAGCGCAACCCCAGGCGTTTCGGCCAGTGCATCATTACGGACACGGATCGGTACCAGACCCCGGACGGGAAGCTCTACGACCTGGAAGGGATGGCCGAGCGGGTGATTGGGCACGTCAACGCCGCCATCCAGGAGCAGGATTACCATTTCCACTTCAACAACCACCGGACCTCGGCTTCGGACAGCCTCCACAAGGAGCAGCGCAAGTCGGCCACCTACTACATGCTCACCCGGCTCCACAAGCCTGCCTTTGCCAGCGAAACCTCCAAATCGATCCGGGATTTCCGCACGAGGGTGCTCCACCAGACCATGGTGGTCAACGCCTTCATGCGGGAGATCGGCATCGAACCGGCCCAGCCGAGCGTGTCCATCGAGCCTCCGAGGATGGAGTATGCCCTGATCTCGCTGAACCAGGGCCCGGCAACGGCGGTGCTCGATCAGGAACGGATTGTCGTGAGCCGGGGGGATGTGCTACAGGTGGTGGACGTCAAGGCCAACTACCAGCGGGGAGTGATCGCTGACGTGAAAGGCTGCGGCAACATCAATGATACGGGAAGACCGGTGACCATAACCGAATCCACCACCATCGAGATCAGGAAAGACATGTTTCCCTGCGGGCAGATCTTCGTGGACGTGACCGAGCCCATCCGCAATACCTGGCTCATCGTCGAGATGGATGGCGTCGGCTACGCCCTGGAGCCCGAGGAGGCTCTGACCGCGCAGAAAGGCACTGTCCTGAAGATCAGAGAGCTGGTCTTTCAGGGCAGCACCAATCACGCCTTTGTTGTGAACTTCAAGGGCTTCGTGTCGGACTGGAACGACAACACGGGCGAAGACCGGGGTTACGAGATCCACACCGGGAAGCTCCTCAAGCGATATGCCGAGGAAATCGATCCCTCGACCGAGCGGTACAGGATCTCGGTCATGAGACACAACACGGCCGTGATGAACTTCTACGTGGATCTCAAGGTAAGCTTGCAGTGAACATCCTTGCCATCGAAACCTCGTGCGACGAAACCGCGGCCGCCGTGGTGACCGATACCGGGGAAGTCCTGTCGAACGTGGTCGCAAGCCAGATCAAGGATCACGCGGCCTTTGGCGGGGTCGTGCCCGAGATCGCATCACGCCGGCACACCGAGCTCATCGAGCCCGTGGTCCGCGAGACGCTCGAGCAGGCAGGCATTACTGCCGGTGAGGTTGGCGCGATCGCGGTCACCCAGGGCCCGGGCCTCGTGGGGGCGCTCCTGGTGGGGATATCCTATGCCAAGGCCCTCGCCTATGGGCTCGGCATCCCCTTATGCGGGGTCAACCACCTCGAGGGGCACCTGAGCGCGGCCCGGATAGGCCACGAGGTGACCTATCCGCACATCGGCCTGGTGGTCTCGGGCGGGCACACCTCGTTGTACAAGGTCATGTCGCCTTCCTCCATCGAGCAGATCGGGCAGACCCTGGACGACGCGGCCGGCGAGGCCTTCGACAAGGTGGCCAAGCTCCTCTACCTCGGCTATCCCGGGGGGGTGGTCATCGAGCGGATAAGCAAAGGCGTCGATCCCCGGGCGATCGACTTTCCCCGGCCCCTGATCAACGACGGCACGTATGACTTCAGCTTCTCGGGCCTCAAGACCGCGGTGCTCAACCGGGTCCTCAAGGACGGGGTGTTCGATGAAATGGACCTGGCGTTCTCGGGCCTGCCCGCAAAGAAGAGCCCACGGCCCGGCAAGGAGGCCAGGGTGCTCGAGATCGCGGCCTCCTTCCAGCAGGCTGTGGTGGATGTTCTGGTGGCCAAGGCCTTCAGGGCGGTCATGGACCACGGCTTGGACCTGCTGGTGGTCGCCGGGGGGGTGGCGAGCAACGCGGCGCTCAGGGAGTCGCTGCGGGAGTTCTCGCTGAAGTCCGGCATCCGGCTCATCATCCCGGAAAAGGTCTACTGCACCGACAACGCCGCCATGATCGGGATCGCGGCCATCCGCCACGTGAGAGAAGGCAGGTTCGCCTCGCTGGACCTCAACGCGATCTCCCGGTGGACCTGGGAATGAGAACCAAGTCGTCCCTCGGGCAGAACTTCCTGAAAAACCCGGGCATCGTCCGAAAGATCATAGCATTTGCCGGGATCAGCCGGACCGACGAGGTCCTGGAGATCGGGCCGGGCACGGGGATGCTCACGCGCGGGCTCCTGGCGTCCGCCTCCCGGGTCGTTGCGGTCGAGAAGGACGACGGGCTCTACGAGCTGCTCGCCAGGACATTTTCCGGCGAGCCCCGGCTCGAGCTCATCCACGGCGATATCCTCGAGGTCGACCTGAAATCCCTGATCTCCCCGGGCATGAAGGTCGTGGCGAACCTTCCCTATAACATCGCCACCCGGGTGATCCTGCGGCTCGAGGAAGAGGCACCCCTGCTCCCGGAGCTGGTGGTCATGGTCCAGAAGGAGGTTGCCGAGCGGATCTGCGCCCCGGTCGGGGACAGCGGGTACTCCGCGCTCACCGTCCTGGTGGCGGGCGGCTTCACCTGCACCGAAGGCTTCGTGGTGGGACCGGAGAGCTTCCATCCCCGGCCCAAGGTGGATTCCCGGGTGATCAGGCTCACTCCCAGGGAGGACCAACTCAAGGAACAGGAGCGGGAGGATTTTCGGACGGTGGTCCTGACCGCGTTCAGCCAGAGGAGGAAGATGCTCAGGAACACGCTCCGGAACCTCCCCGGGATTACCGGGGAGATGCTCGAGCCCATCGCGCTCACGGCCGGGATCAGCCTCGAAAAGAGGCCGCAGCAGATTTCCTGGCAGGAGTATGCCGAACTCGGCCGGGCATACCGCCGAGCGCTCACCGGGTAGGTCCCAGCGTCTGGAGGCAAATTGTAACTGGAGTTACAATGCCTGGTAACCGGAAATACCATATCGTACTCCGGAAATGCCAAAAAATAGACTATAAATATCAGATAAAACTTCTAATCAGCTGATATCTAAAGTTAATTAAATAACTTCCAGCCAGTCACAATATTGGCACCCGTCTTGCCCAATACCGGCCGATCGCAAGATCAAGGGGGTATAGGGTAATGAAATACATTGCTACGTGGATTTGTGCTGCATTGTGTCTGGCGGGTTTTCCTCTCTTCGCATCAGAGTACGTTCCCGGCGAAGTCATCGTGAAGTTCAAGACCAGTGAAGGCATGGTATCAGCCATGGCTGCACCGGGCGAAAACCGGCCGGTCATCCTGGCGGTCGATGACACCCTGCAGGCCTTGAGCGAGATTCAGGCCAGGGACGACGTGGAGTACGTGGAGCCCAATTACATCATCGAGGCGGAGGCCGTGCCCCAGGACTGGCCGTACAGTCTCGACCTGTGGAGCGCCCTGGAGCTGCCGGATGCGTGGGACTTTCTGGAGGCCTCCGGCCCCGGAAGCCCGGTGACCATTGCGGTGATCGATTCGGGCGCCGAGCTTTCCCACCCGGACCTCGAGGGCATCCTGGATGGAGGGTATGATTTCGCGCACCGTGATGCAACGCCCGAGGACGAATCCGGGCATGGCACCCGTGTGTGCGGGATCCTGGGCGCCCTGGGCGACAACGGGATCGGAATTGCGGGAGTCACCTGGAACGTGGACATCAGGATCATGCCTTTGAAGTTCATGACCTACGATAACGGCAGGACCACGGGCAGGCTCTCGGACGCGGTGAGCGCCATCTATCACGCGGTCGAGCGCGGGGCCGACATCATCAATGCGAGCTGGGGATTCTCGAACTATTCGGCCGCACTTTCCGATGCCATCGCGTATGCACAATCCCGTGGGGTCATGTTCGTGTGCTCGGCCGGGAACAAGGGCGAGGACAACGATGAGGTGGACCACTATCCGTCCAACTATCCCTTCGACAACATCATCGCCGTTGCGGCGATGGATCCCTCGGGCAGCCTGGCCGCATTCTCCAACTACGGCCTGACCAGCGTCGACGTCGCCGCCCCTGGTGTGGGGCTGAGAACAACGGATATCGGGGGCGGATACATTAACTGGGTCTCGGGCACCTCCTATGCCACACCCTTTGTCTCGGCCGTGGCGGCCATGGTGAAATCGATGTCCCCCCAGGCCGGCGTGAGAGACTTAAGGAACATTCTGCTCGGATCGGTGGCTGCGGGAGAGGGCGCCGATCTGCAGCCCACCGTGACCGGAGGCTGCATCAACGCCTACCGGGCGCTCCTAGCCGAGGCCGAGTATGACCCCTCGAGCTGGCCCACGACCCCGGGCACGGTCTCACCGGGAAACGACACCCGGGCGACGGCGAGCGGAGAGGGCGGAGGCGGAGGCGGAGGCTGTCTGATCGTATCGACCGGGAACCCGGGAAGCGGCCTCATCCTCGCCCTGGTTTTCCCATTGGCGGTTCTGTCCCTGGTGCCGCGCGAGCGGCTGCAGGGATAACCTATACCCCCTGCCCCCCTCGCAAGAGGGGGGCAGCCCCTTTCCTTTCCGGCTAGAGCGCCTCGACGGCCATGGCCATTCCCATGCCGCCGCCGATGCACAGGCTCGCCATGCCGAGCTCCACGTTGCGCCTCCTCATCTCGTAGACGAGGGCCAACACGATCCGAGCGCCCGTTGCACCGATGGCATGGCCGATTGAGATGCCCGATCCGTTGACGTTGGTGATGTCCTCCCTGATGCCCAGCTCCCTCATGCAGGCGATAGCCTGGGAGGCAAAGGCCTCGTTGAGCTCGAAGAGGCCGTAGTCGCCAATGCTCGTGCCCGTTGCCTTCAGCAGCTTCCTGACCGCTGGTATGGGCCCCAGTCCCATGTAGGCGGGATCGATGCCGCCGGATGCGTATCCCCGGATCCTGGCAAGTGGCTTGATTCCGAGCTCTTTGGCCCTGCTCTCGCTCATGAGAAGGCATGCAGCCGCCCCGTCGTTGATGCCCGAGGCGTTGCCCGCGGTGACGGTCCCGTCCTTCTTGAACACGGTGGGAAGCTTTGCCATCTTCTCAAGGGTGGTTTCCATGGGCCGCTCGTCCGTATCGAACACCACCGGATCTCCCTTTTTCTGCGGGATCACCACCGGAACGATCTCGCCCTTCAAGATGCTCGAGCGGATGGCTTTGAGCGCGCGGGTATGCGACTCGTATCCCAGGGCGTCCTGCTCCTGGCGGGTGATGCCGTAGAGCGAGGCGATGTTCTCGGCCGTGACACCCATGTGGTAGCCGTAGAATATTTCATACAGGCCGTCGAAGACCATGAGGTCCACGGTCTTGCCGTACGGCATGTCCATCCGGTAGCCCCACCGTGCGCTGGGAAGGCCGATGGGTACGGCGCTCATGTTCTCCATGCCGCCGGCGATCACGACCTGGTTGTCCCCGGCCTTGATGGATGCCGCCGCGAGCGCGATTGCCTTCATCCCGGACGCACACACCTTGTTGATCGTGATGGCAGGGGTCTCCTTGGGGATGCCGGCGCGGATCATCGCCTGCCTGCCCGGGTTCTGGCCCTGGCCTGCCATGAGCACGTTGCCCATCATAACCTCGTCGACGGTGATGGGCATGTTCCCCTCGGGCCAGTTCCAGTACTCCTGCTCTACCGGCGCGAGCCCCTTGTCCTGGAGCGGGTTGGGCCCCAGTTTCGCGAGGCTCTGAGGAACCTCGGGCTTAAGCCCGATCGAAAGGAGCGTCTCGCGGATCACGAGCGCTCCCAGGTCTTTCGCTGCAACTGTCTTGAGGGTTCCGCCGAAGGAACCCACGGCTGTGCGCTTGGCGCTGACGATAACAACATTATCCATAATGCCTCCTTCTGAAGGTTGATCTCTCAGCCTATTTCTCGATGGACACTATTTCACAATAGAGGTGGGATGGCAATATGCAATGAACCCGCGGGCCGGTTCTTCAATACCGCAGCTGCTTGATTCCTCCGAAACTTCGGTGTAATCTTATTCCATGGATACCGACCTCGACTCCCTTCTGAATCAGTACCGGATCTTCCTGCTGGATCAGAAGGGCCTCTCGCCGGAGACGTACCGGGCATACGTGCATGACATCGAGGACCTGCTCGGTTTCTTACGGGAGCGTTCCATCACCGTGCCCGACCGTATGGCCGTCCGGTCCTACATGCTCAGGCTCCACACCCGGTTCAACCGCTCTACGATCAACCGCAAGCTGAGCGCGATCCGGGGGTTTTTCGACTTTGCCATGGAACGGGCCGGCCTGCCGGCAAACCCGTTCTCTCACCTGCGATCGCTCAAAAAACAGGAGGTCCTGCCGAAGTTCCTGAGCCCGGACGAGATAGCCGATCTCATCGACGGCACGCTGGATCTGCGCGACAGGGCCATCCTGGAGCTGTTCTACTCCACGGGGATACGGGTCTCCGAGATGGAGTCCATGAACTGCTCCGACATCGACACGGCTTCGGGGTTCATCCTGGTCATGGGCAAGGGATCCAGGCAGCGGAGAGTACCCATTGGCTCGAGGGCGCTCTCCGTCATCGGCGAGTACCTGGGCTCCAGGGGAATAGCCGATCCGATGTACTCGCTCGGGCCGCTCTTCCTCAACACCAGGGGCAAGAGGCTCTCTTCCCGAGGCATCCGCCGCATCGTGGAGAAGTGGTCGGAGCGGGTCGCCATGAGCAGGCACGTGAGCCCCCACGTGATCCGCCACACCTTTGCCACCCACATGCTCGACGCCGGCGCCGACCTGCGCGCCATCCAGGAGATGCTCGGCCATGCGAGCCTGTCCACGACCCAGCGCTACACCCACTTAACCCTGGACAAATTGATGGATGTATATGATAAGGCTCATCCGAAGGCAAAGGAGGACGAATGCAAGTAAGAGGCACGACCGTGATCTGCGTGCGCAGGGCGGGCAGCGTGGTGCTCGCGGCAGACGGCCAGGTGACCATGGATACCGTGGTCCTCAAGGCCAATGCCCGCAAGGTCAGGAAGATCTATGACGACAAGGTGCTCGTGGGCTTTGCCGGCTCCACCTCAGACGCGTTCACCCTCTTGGAGCGATTCGAGGCCAAGCTTCGCGAGTACCGGGGCAACCTCACCCGCGCCGCGGTGGAGATGGGCAAGGACTGGCGGACCGACCGGATACTCAGGAGGCTCGAGGCGCTCATGATCGTGGCGGACGTTGATAACACCTTTCTGCTCTCGGGCAGCGGCGACGTGGTGGAGCCCGACGACGAGATCTGCGGCATCGGGTCGGGCGGGCAGTATGCGGTGGCCGCGGCCAAGGCGCTGGCGCGTTTCACCGATCTGACGGCCCGCCAGATCGCGGAAAGCGCCATGGAGATCGCCTCGGACATCTGCATCTATACGAACAAGAACCTCATCATCGAGGAGCTCTCATGAGAGATCTTACGCCTAAAGAGATCGTAGCCGAGCTCGACCGGTACATCGTGGGGCAGGACAAGGCCAAGAAGGCCGTGGCCATCTCCCTGAGGAACCGGTGGCGGCGTCAGCGGGTATCGGAAGACATGCGCGAGGACATCTATCCCAAGAACATCATCCTCATCGGTCCGACCGGCGTAGGCAAGACCGAGATCGCCCGCCGCCTCGCCAAGCTCGCCGACGCCCCCTTCATCAAGGTGGAAGCCTCCAAGTTCACCGAGGTGGGCTACGTGGGCAGGGACGTGGAGTCGATCATCCGCGATCTCATGCGCATCGCCGTGCAGATGGTGCAGCGCGAGGAGAGCGAGAAGGTCAAGTCCAAGGCCCGCGACATCGCCCAAGAGCGCGTGCTCGACCTGCTGCTGCCGGTTCAGAAGGATGCCCAGGTCCACGCCGACAGCAGAGAAAAGCTCCGTAGGATGCTCAGGGACGGCCTGCTCGACGACCGCATCATCGAGGTGGAGGCCCGGGAGTCGGCCATGCCCACCATCGAGGTATTCTCGGGCCAGGGGCTCGAGGAGATGGGCATCGACTTCAAGGAGATGTTCTCGAGCTTCCTGCCCAAGAAGACCAAGCGAAGGAAGATGAGCGTCAAGGAGGCGCTCGAGTTCCTCGCCTCGCGCGAGGTGACGCGCCTGATCGACATGGACAAGGTCACCGAGGAGGCCAGGCACCGCGTCGAGAACACGGGCATCGTGTTCGTGGACGAGCTCGACAAGGTCGCGGGACGGGAGTCCACCCACGGCCCGGACGTCTCTCGCGAGGGGGTGCAGCGCGACCTGCTGCCCATCGTGGAGGGTACCACGGTCAACACCAAGTTCGGCCCGGTCAGGACCGACCACATCCTCTTCATCGGCTCGGGCGCCTTCCACGTGAGCAAGCCCTCGGACCTCATCCCGGAGCTGCAGGGCAGGTTCCCCATCCGGGAGGAGCTCCACCCGCTCACCCAGGATGATTTCGTGAGAATCCTCCTGGAGCCCAAGAACGCCCTGATCAAGCAGTACCAGGCCCTGCTCGCCACCGAGGGCATCGACCTCAAGATAACCCATGAAGCGGTTCTCGAGATCGCCCGCATCGCCCAGTACATCAACGACCACACGGAGAACATCGGGGCCCGCAGGCTGCATACCGTGATGGAAAAGCTCCTGGAAGAGATCTCCTACGAGGGGGCCGACCTCTCGGGCACGATCGAGGTTAACGCCGAGTACGTCACCCGGCGGCTGGGGCCCATCATGCAGAAGGAAGACTTAAGCCGCTACATCCTCTAACCCCCTGCAATAATGAGCCCCAGGGCGGCTTAGGGGGGGGTCGCTTCCCGGTCCACTTGCACCGTCTCCGCAGGCGGGCCGTGGCCGCTGTGTCCCTTTTCCCCATGCCCAAGACGGCGCGACCGTGGTATACTATCCATGAAGAGGAGATGTTATGGGCATGATACCAAAGGGCAGGTACGTCACCGAGTACCGTGAGGGGGATCCCGTCCGTTCTGTGTTCCTGCTCTCCCAGCGCAAGCTGCTCACGGCACGCAACGGCAAGCCGTATGCACGGCTTATGCTCGCAGACAAGAGCGGCGAGATCATGGGCATGGTTTGGGACGACGCTCAGGACAAGGTCTCGGAGCTCACTCCGGGAGACGTGGTGGGGGTCAGGGGGATTGTGGAGGCATTCGACGGAAGGCTTCAGGTCAAGGTCGAGAAGGTCGTGAGGCTCAGCGAGGCCGAGGTGGAGATCTCCGAGCTCATTCCCGCCGCCTCGGGTGACATCCCCTCCATGATGGCCGAGCTCGACCAGTGGGTTGCCGGCATCGGGAACAGGCACTTGAGGGCCCTCGTCGAAGCCGTGTTCTCCGCCGATGGGGTGAGGGAGTCCTTCCAGAAGGCACCTGCAGCCAAGGGTGTCCACCACAGCTATCTGGGCGGCCTGCTCGAGCACACCCTGTCCATCCTCAGACTCATCGAGGGCATTCTTCCCAGCTACGCCCACCTGAACCTGAACCGGGACCTCCTCGTGGCCGGCGCGGTGCTGCACGATATCGGCAAGATCTACGAGTATTCCTTCCGCAGGGCCATCGACATGACCGCCATGGGTCGTCTCGTGGGGCACATCTATCTCTCCGCCTCCATGGCGGACCAGGCGATCTCCCGGATCCCGGGGTTCCCGGCCGAGCTCAGGCTGCAGGTGCTCCACCTGATCCTCGGCCACCACGGCCAGCTCGAGTTCGGGTCGCCCAAGCTGCCCATGACCAGGGAAGCCCTGCTGCTACACATGCTCGACGACCTCGACGCCAAGATCACGGGCTTTTCCTCCATCATCGAGGCGACCCCCAGGGACGAGGAGTTCAGCTCCTACTCCCCCATCTACAACCGGCAGATCTATACCCGTACCTATGAGGAAAACGACGCGTCCGGCCACCCCGACGGGGCGGACGGGCAATGATCCGAAAGGGGAGTTCCATGCAGAGTAGGATCAGCGAGCAGGAAGGACAGGCTCTGGTCAGACTGGCCAGGAAGACCATCGAGAATTACCTGGGACTGCAGGCCTCCGGGGGCGAAGCGGCCCCCGAGCCGCCGGAGAGCGAGGAGCTGCGCAAGCCGCGCGGCGTGTTCGTGACCCTGCACAAGAAGGGGAGGCTCAGGGGGTGCATCGGCTACCTCGAAGCCCGCGAGCCCGTGGTCGAGGCGGTGAAGGACAACGCGCTCAACGCCGCATTCCGCGACCCCAGGTTCAGCCCGGTGATGCCCTCCGAGCTCCCGGATCTCGACATCGAGGTGAGCGTGCTCACCGAGCCCCGGCCGCTGCAATACGCCGGCGTCCGTGACCTGCTGGAGAAGCTCAGGCCGGGCGTGGACGGCGTGATAATCCGCAAGGGCTTTTCGTCGGCGACCTTTCTCCCCCAGGTCTGGGAGCAGCTCCCGGACGGGAGGGAGTTTCTCGGGCAGCTCTGCCTGAAGGCCGGCCTTCCCGCGGACGCATGGATGCGGGGCGACCTCGAGGTCCTCACCTACCAGGTCCAGTGCTTCGAGGAAAAGCGCCGGTAAGTTGCCTCACAATCCGCCGTGGAGGCCGTCCACCGGCTCACCGGATGGTCAGCCAGCGGTACTCCCGGATGTGGTCCAGCAGTTCGTAGACGATCTCGTGTTCCTCGGTATCGCAGGCCCTCATCCGGAAGATCGTCTCCAAGCTCCTGGTTCTCTTGACGGGCACGATCTCGAGCAGGGACCCGGTTGACACGCTCCTGCCGTGGGCCCGGGCGATGCGCTCGAGGTGAGAGAAGCGGATGGTGTAGTCGCTGTGTCCGCGGAGCCTGATCTCGCGGGGATAGGAGTCGAGCTCGAGGCCCTGCGCCAGGTATGCCATGTCCGGGGGGAAGACCGGGTCGCTGGAGTGCTCGCTGAGGAAGGCGGGGATGCGGGAAACGCACAGGGCCTCCACGAGCTTGAGCGCCCCGATGTTCAGGTTGAAGGGCTTCTGCGGGATATCCAGGCCGTAGGCCTCGATGAGCTCGGCAGCAGCCTTCGGGGGGCGGGAAGGATCGATGCCGGTCAGGGTATCGAGGTCTCCCATGACCTCGTTTGCGATGAAGAGGTCGATCCCGCTGATCGTCCGGATGAGCTCCTGGATGTCGCCCCGGATGAACGAGATCCGGGGATGCATGCCCTCAAGCCGCCTCCTCTGCCTCCTGAGGAGGCCGGACGAGAGGTCGATCATGCAGACCCGCTCGATCGACGCGCCGAAGCTCTCCAGCAGCCCGTACATGAGGCTCCCGTAGCCTCCGCCCGCCTCGCAGACCGTAGCTAAGCTTTTCAGCATGCCGTTTCTCGAGAGAAACTCTCCCACCATGGCCCCGTAGGAGCAG
>JBASVF010000177.1:0-2566 GCA_049275795.1 Desulfomonilia bacterium | reverse complement strand
GGCAACCGGATCAGCGGCATGATCAAGATCACGGACACGGGCAAGCTCGATGACCAGGGCAACCCTCTGGTCACGGAGATCACCGGCGTAAACGGGGACCTCAGTGTTACCCAATATCGCACCCGGTGGGATGAGGAGAACAGCCGGGTCGTGATGGTCGAGAACAGCATGATATCGGATCGCGTGGATGGCAGAACGACGCAATATGAGCCCAGAGAAGGGGCACGGTTCGTCGATCTCGGTTCCGGCCAGGCCATTTCCAACAGCAGAGACTTGAATCCCTTGGAACAGCAAGTGCTCTATTTCTTCGGTCAGCAGGGGGATCATGCGATCGACATCGAATTCATGGGAAGCGACCGGTCGCGCATAGACGTGACCGGCACGGGTGCCGCCGACATCCTTCTCAACGACCGCATCGTGAACCGAAACGGGGACGTGTCCATCAGCAGCGGCCAGGGAAGCATCTTGAGCCTCAACGAATCAGCCAGGATCTCGGGAACGAACATCACCCTGTCAGCGTCCGAGGGAGAGGTTGGCAAAGCCTCACAGGCCATACAGATCGACACGAAGAGCGGTGTGCTGAGAGCAGAGGCCGAAGGGCTGATCAACATCGCAGAGGCGGAAGGCGACCTTGTCATCGAGTCCCTGAACACCCGAGGAGACGCCCTGATCACCGCGGACGGGTCCATTACCGATCTCCAGTGCGCTCATGCTTCCATCATTGCAAAAGACATTACCCTTGTCTCGGAAAACGGCGGAATCGGTACGGCGGACAACGATCTCACGCTCGATTCCCTGGACGGGGCCCTCACAGCCAGGGCCAAGGACGGCATCTACCTTACTGAAACCAGCGGGACCATGCGGGTAAACCGTGTAGCGAGCGCGGATGGAGACGTGGCCCTGATTGCGGACGGCTCGATCGAAGACTACAATTTCCCTGAGGCTGACGGGGATACCCTCGAACAGCTCGCCGATGCCAAGAACGATCTGAATCTTGGCAGTGAGGCCAAGGTCCAGGAGGCGATAGCTGCATACAAACAGCAGAAGAAAACCGAGTACCAGGCCGAACACCGGATTTCGGACAACGGGACACCGTTCGAGCCGAACGATGATACCTATGACAGCACCTATGATCCCGACTGGGAATATGTCCTCACACAAGACGAAGAATTGGCCTTTGCCGAAAGCGTGTGGCGGGACGAGGATCTCATCAATGCAAAGAACATCCTGACCCTGCCCGGGGACATCACGGCCGACGAAGAGGCCAATGTCTCGGGCCGGAACATCACCCTGATCAGCAACGCGAACATCGGCTCCTATGGCGGCACCGTGATCATCGACAAGGCGGACATCGCCTCCGGAAACGTGACGCCCGAGGAGAGAACGCTGCTCGTGCGTGCGGAGAAGGGCGAGGCTGTGTACGATGAGCAGGGCAACGTCGTCATCTCCCTGGACAAGGACTTCGATATCCAGGCCTCGGGCAGGATCGATATCCAGGCAGACGGATACGTCTTTCTCGATGCCGTCCATACCGGCTCTCACGGGCCGCTGCAGCTGAGCGTCGGCGGCAGGAGCGGGCTCATGGCAGATTCCGTCGATATCACGGCAGCATCCGAGCACTCGATTCTCTTCGATACGCTCTTTGCGCGCGAGGCGCTGGTCGATGCCACGGGCAGTCTCGGCTTCCAACGCACCCTCATCGGCCAGGGGGCCCTGCTTACGGACCAGCGCTACAGCGTAATCGTGGATAACGCATGCAAGACGCTGCACGACGCCGACCTGCAGCTGTACGCGAAGGATCTGACGTTCTACCTCTTTTTCCCCGGGCAGGACAGGACCTTCCGGACGAACGCCCATGTGGTCAAATACCAGGACGACGTGATCGTGGACAGGTTCAGCTCGGAGAACAGCATCACCCGGCTGGTGCCGAAGCTCCTTTCAGACACGGATTCGGAAGAGGAACAAGAGGACGGCGAGCTCGCCGCTGTAAGGGCCCGGGCATCATGGCTCTCCCCAAGTACGGCGGGACCCGTGGCTTTCGATCCCGGCAAGCTGGGCATCGAGGGCAGGGACTTCATCGCTGACGAGAACGATGGAACGATCGAATGGGAGTAGGCCGCACCCGCTTTATCCGCCGCCGGCTTGGCGAGAAAGGGCTGTGAGAGAGGGCATGAAACTACTTGTGGTAATGGTGCTGGGGCTGGGTTTTTTGCTGCCGGGCGCGGGGGTCTGGGCTCAGAGCTTCGATCCGGGGGCCATCCTGGAGCGCGGGGAGGATATCCGGGAGCGCTACCGTCTCGAGGAAAAGCTCCGGGAGCAGAAAAAAACGGAGCCCGAGGAGAGCCGGGTTGAGGACAGGACCCGGAGCGAACAGGAAGCGGAGCCCGATGCGGGTGAACAGACGATCTACATCAGCCGGATCGAGACGGGCCCTTCCGCGGTACTCACCGATGAGGAGATCAGGGAAATCACGGCCCGGTACGAGGGGAGAAACGCGAGCATCAAGGATCTCTTCGATGCCGTCCGCCGGATCAACGATCGCTATGCGGCACGGTCCGTTGCCGCC
>JBASVF010000176.1:0-22771 GCA_049275795.1 Desulfomonilia bacterium | reverse complement strand
GCTGCTGGAGGCCGGGGTGGGAATGCAGGTTCGGCTCGAGCCGCCGGCCTCTCAGGAATAATCACGGGGCCCGAAGATGCTGGTTCCGATGCGCACCATGGTCGCCCCCTCCTCGATTGCGATGCGGTAGGAGTCGCTCATGCCCATGGAGAGATGCCGCATCTCCACCCCGGGGATGTTCTCCCTGGCCGCCTCGTCGAAGAGGTCCTTCACGGCCCTGAAGTAGGGCCGGAGTCCTTCCGGATCGTCGAGGAAGGGTCCCATGGTCATCAGCCCTTGGATGCGGATGTTTTGCAGAGTGTGGATCTGTCTGATGAACGGGATGACCGCTTCGGGAAGGACACCCCCCTTCTGAGGCTCCCGGGCGCTGTTGACCTCGATGAGAACGGGCATGGTCTTGCCCAGCCTGCCTGCGATCCGGTCGATGGTCTGGGCCAGGTTGAGCGAGTCGAGCGTCTCGATCATGTCGAAGAGAGGGACGATGTGCTTCACCTTGTTGGTCTGGATGTGGCCGATGAAGTGCCAGCCGGCGAGATTCCCCACCTGGGGGATCACCTCCCTGGCCTCCTGGAGGTAGTTCTCGCCGATCAGGGTGATGCCCGCGTCGATGGCCTCGCGGATCTCGTCGGGAGTGCGCGTCTTTGCCGCGGCGATCACCTTCACGTGCCCGGGTATTCCGGAGAGGATCCTGCGGACGTTATCTGCTATAAGTCCCATGGCCGCTTCATATTTTCATGGTAACCAAACGGGTTGTCAACACGAAATGCGCCCCGGGACCTGGGGTGCCGGGCAGGTGGAGGCTCCCGGCTGGAATCGATCTGCCGGCGGTATGGAGACGCGAAAAAAGTCCATCCCGCTCATGAACGCCTGCTTGCCGGGCAACCCCGGCTTCGAGCCTGCGACCGTCTCCGGCAGAGGCATCTCAAGCAAGAGGGAAGGGCGGCGGGAAGTTTCTCCCGCCGCCCTTCTCCGGTCACGAGCTTGGTCAGAACCGCAGACCCACCTCGGCGAAGGGGCCGGTGAAATCTGCGTCGATCGCCAGGCCGCTCTTTTCGATATTCAGGAACTCAGCTCGATATCCGCCGTTGATCATGAACGGGCCGCCGCCGGGAATGAATTTGACCATCCCGCTCAGGCTGTAGATGTCGTCGTTGGAGATCGACATGCCCCAGGCCTCGAGCTCGAGAGAGATCATGTCCGTGGGCTGCATCTCGAGGCCGAGGAATACCATGGGGTAGGTGACGGTCTCGTCGGGATTCTCCTCGAGCACGTTCCCTTCCACGATATCGTCATCCAGGGGAACGCCTTCCACCTCGGCCTCCAGGGTGATGACCCTGGCGCCGACCCCGAAATCGAGGTCAATGCCGCCGGCCCCGGTTTCCAGGAACGGCGTGCTCCCGTAGAGGGCAGCATCGTAGATGTTCAGGAAGAACTCGGAATCGATCGTGTCCCCACCGAAGAAGACCGTGTCTCCGAACGCGAACTCGAAGTCGCCGTGCTCACTGGCGTCGAAGCCCATGGGGGTTACCCTGAGGTTGAGACCCAGGAACCCTCCCGGTTCGATTCTGGCCCTGATCATGGGCTCCCACTCGCTATCGAAGCCGAAATCGTCCTCAAGATCAAGGTTGGTGGACGTCCCGTCAGGGATGTATGCCAGGTCGCCGTCGGGCTGAACATACCACGCACCTGCGGCGATCTCGAAGGTCGCGGCGGATGCCGCCAGGGGCAGCATCATGATGGCGAGAGCCATTACGACAATCTTCAAGGGTCTCATATGTGCCTCCTTTGTATAAGGTCATGCGTGTCCGGGGGCAGGGCCGGTGCCCGGCCTTCTGCTCCCTGTGCTCCGGACCCCGTTTTTTCGGGAACCAGGTAGTGATGGAACCGTTGTGCGCTGTGTATGGAAAACGACGGGCAGGCGGACCTGGGGGAAGGGGAAGAGTTGAAGGAAGAGTCTGCCCGGAATGAATGCAGGACATCCAATCCCCGGCGTCTGCCGGCGGCCGGGACCATGCGGGGAAGAAACGAAACGGGGATGCGATCTGGCTCTATTCCTGTGTCCATGACAGAGAAAGCGTCCCTTCGGCGCTGTACGAGCCGTTCATCCGTCACCTCTACCGGCGAAGGACCCCGTGTAGCCGGGTTGTGCGAAGCCCGAAACCCGAAATTACCTCTTGCCCCATCGCCCTGAGATGCCAAGGGTGCACCGCTTGCTCAAGCCGCTGCACGAAGCGATGATCATTGCACGCCCTTCTCTGTTTTTCAGAGTTTTCTCTCCCCGGATCACCTCCTAGATAGATAGACTATAGGGTCACGGTCCGTGAAATCAACGTGTCGGCAAACCCGCGCCGGGCCGTCGTGAAAAGGGGGAGCCTTGAGCATCCGGGCGGCAGGTTGCCTTCCGGTCACGGCTGCGGGCGAGGCATCTCCGTGGGGAGCATTTCCGGGAAGCCGCCGGGACTTAGCCGCCGCTACATCATGGTGAACTTCCAGAGCAGGCCCATGGCGGGCAGGATGGCCCAGAGGCTCTCCACGTAGATGGTGTACATCCGGTTGTCGAAGATGGTCTGCTCGTGGTAGAAATCGATCCCCTTGGCCAGGAAGAACAGCGGCGGCAGGAGCCCGTAGGCAAGCGCCGGGGCGATCTTGAGCGGGAAGCTCAGGAAGAGGACGAGGGCCAGGCCCATGATGGCGTATTCGAGGATCATGACCGAGTTGTCCTCGTGGATGTACCGGGCAAGGCTCATGCGGCCGACAATGGCGTCACGCTCCATGTTCTTGAGCCCCAGGAGGATCTCCACCCCCAGGTAGTGGGTCGCCACGTATGCGGCAAGGACGAAGAGCCCTGCGGAGATGGACGAGCCCATGAGGCTCAAGGGGGTGATGATGGATATGAGCAGGAAGACCACCAGGCCCGAGACGCTCCTGAGGTAGTCCCTCACCCTTCCGGCATCGAGCAGGGGCCTCAGCAGGGAGATTCCGATGACCAGAAGCCCCCCGTCGAGTCCGGCCGAGAGCAGGGCCAGCGAGGTCGCGATGCCCGTGGAAATCGCCCACAACGGCCAATGGCTGGCCGTGCGGAGTGCTCCGGCGGAGGCGAAGGCGAGGAAGAACACGGTGAGCAGCACGCTCCAGGAATAGCCCTTGTTGCAGAACACCAAGGCCGCCATGGCCACCCCGAGGCTGCCCAGGGCGGGAAAGAAGGGTGTGGAGGCCAGGAAGTCAAGCGCCGCGTTCTTGAAGCCGGCGTGCGCGTTGGAGCTCCTCAAGACCTCGATGCATTCCTCGATCACCCAGTGCGGCGTGGATGCCCCCGCGATCACGGCCACCCGGGCGCCCTCGGGGATGTCCGCGTCCTTCAGCTGCCCGGGCTCCTCCACCCGGATCACCTCGCGGTGCTCCTTGGCCGCGATCTCCGCCAGGCGCTTGGTGTTGGCCGAGTCCCTCCCGCCGATGACGATGAACACGTCGTGGTTCTTTGCCAGGTCCCTCACCTCGCCCTGGCGGTCGACGGTGGAGCGGCAGATGGTGTCGGATATGTCCAGCACCTCGCTCTTTTCCCTGAGCACCTCCAGGATGTCGCGGTAGATGGCCACATCGAAGGTGGTCTGGGCCACCACGGACATCCGTTGCACCTTGGGCAGCTTCTCGGCGTCCTCCACGCTCTCCACCGCCACGCCCTTGTCCCCGGCGATCCCCAGGTGGGCGTCCATCTCCGGGTGGTTCTTGTCGCCCACGATGACCACCAGGTCTGCGTTCTTCGATGCCTTCTTGATGATTGACTGGACCTTGAGCACCATGGGGCACGCGGCGTCGATCACCTCGACGCCCCGCTCCTGGAGCGCGCGCTTCTTGTCCGGCGCAATGCCGTGCGCCCGGACGATCGCGATGTCGCCCGCCTTGAGCCGCTCGTCGTCAATATCGTGGACGATGCCGATCCCGCGCTTTTTCAGCGCCTCGATGACCTGCGGGTTGTGGATGATCTGGCCCAGGGTATAGATCTTCCGGTTGGGGTTCTTCTGCCTGACCTTGAAGGTGATGTCGATGGCCCTCCTCACCCCGAAGCAGAAGCCCGCGTACCGGGCGATGGTGATCTTCATGGCTCCCGTCCTGCGCGGGCATACAGGAGATACTCCTGGTTGCCCTTCGCTCCCTTGAGCGGGGAGGGAATCGTGCCGTGCACCGTGCAGCCGATTCCGGTGAAAAACGCCTCCATATCGCGAATAACCTCCTGTGCAACCAAGGGATCCTTCAGGATGCCGCCCTTGCCGATGTGCTCCCTGCCTGCCTCGAACTGGGGCTTGACCAGGGCCACGATGTCGGCGCCCGGACCGAGCACCTTGAGCACCGGCGGCACCACGAGCTTCAGTGAAATGAACGAAACGTCGAAGGTCGCCACATCACAGCGGTCCTGGATGAGGGCGGTCTCGAGGTTGCGAACGTTGACGCCCTCGAGGCTCACGACCCTCTCGTCGGTGCGCAGCTTCCAGTGGAGCTGACCCCTGCCCACGTCCACGGCATAGACCCTTTTTGCCCCGCGCTTGAGCATCACGTCGGTGAACCCCCCGGTTGAGGCGCCGACGTCGATGGCGGCCTTTCCTTCCACGCCGATGCCGAAGGTATCGAGAGCCGCCTCCAGCTTCTCCCCGGCCCTACTCACGAACCGGGGCTGCGCCTTCACGGAGATCCGGGCGTCCTCGTCCACCTGGGCGCCTGCCTTGGTGACCGGGGCTCCGTCGACGATCACGCTCCCGGCCATGACAAGCGCCGCAGCCTTCGTCCTCGTCTCGGCAAATCCCCTTTCCACCAGCAGTCTGTCCAGCCTCACCTTCATAAGAGCTCGGAGACGGCCTTGCGGATCCCCGCGGCGTCAAGGCCCAGCGATTTCCTGAGCACATCGAGCGGGCCATGCTCGACGAATGCATCGGGCACGCCGAGGAGCCTGAACCGCAAAGGGTATTCGATCCCGTCGAGGGCCTCGACCACGGCCGAGCCCACCCCTCCGTGGATGCAGCCGTCCTCGATCACCACGAAGCGTCCCCTGCATGCTTTTACCACATCACGCACGGTCTGTATATCCAGGGGCTTCGCGTACACGAGGTCAATTACCGCCACCCCCTCGAGGTCGGAGACCGCCTCGAGGGCGGCATAGACCAGAGGGCCTGCGCACAGCACGGCCAGCCGGTCGCCCTGCTTGAGGATCTCCGCCTTTCCAGTGCGAAGGTTTGCCGGTTTGAGCGGGCGGGGCACCAGGCGGTCGCGGGGGTACCGGATGGCCGCCGGCCCCTGGATCTTGAACGCGTGGACGAGCATTCTCTCGAGCATGAGCTGGTCCCTGGGCACGAGGACCGTGACGTTGGGGATGCTCCTGAAGTAGGCCAGGTCGAACACCCCGTGGTGGGTGGGGCCGTCCTGGCCGACCAGGCCGGCACGGTCCATGGCGAAAATCACGGGCGCCTTCTGCAGGGCCACGTCGTGGATGATCTGGTCGTAGCTCCTCTGGAGGAAGGTGGAGTAGATCGCCACCACGGGCCTGAGCCCGTAGAGGGCCATGCCCGCGGCCATGGTCACCGCGTGGCCCTCGGCGATGCCGACGTCGTAGAACCGGTCGGGAAATTTGATCGAAAAGCCCTTGAGCCCCGTTCCCGAAGTCATGGCCGCGCTGATCGCCACGACCCTCGGGTCGCGCCGGGCGATGCGGGTCAGCACCTTTCCGAACACGTCCGAGTAGCTGCTCGACCTGGCGCCCGAGGCGGTCTCGCCGTTTTCCTTCACGAACGAGCCCACCCCGTGGAAGTTCTCCGGGTCGCGCATGGCGGGCAGGTAGCCTTTGCCCTTCTGGGTGATGACGTGCAGGAAGATGGGCTCGTGCATGGCCGCGACGTTCCGGAAGGTCTCCACCAGGTGGCTGAGCTTGTGGCCGTCGATGGGACCCACATAGCGGAAGCCCAGCTCCTCGAACAGGAGCCCCTCGCTCACCGCCCCCTTGATGTTGCCCTCGATGAGCTTGGCGATCCGGTAGATCTTGTTGCCCCCGATCGGAAAGCGGTGGAGGATCCCCTTGATGCCCTCCCTGACCTCCCTGACCTTCTTCGAGGTCATGATCCGGCTCAGGTAGTCCGCGATGGCCCCCACCCGAGGCGAGATGAACATCTTGTTGTCGTTGAGCACCACGATGAGGTTCTGCCCCTTCATGCCGGCAAAGTTCAGGCCCTCGAAGGTGAGCCCGTTGGAGAGCGAGCCGTCGCCGATGACCGCGATGACCCGGTTGCGGCAGCCGGCCAGGGACATGGTCTCGCAGATGCCGCTGGCAGCCGGGATGGCGTTGCCGGAATGGCCGGAGATGAAGATGTCGTGGGGGCTCTCCTTGGGGTTGATGAACGGGGTGAGCCCCCCTGCCTGCCTGAGCGTGGAGAACAGGGCCTTGCGGCCGGTGAGGATCTTGTGGGGGTAGCTCTGGTGGCCGACGTCCCAGAGGATCTTGTCCTTGGGCGTGTCGAAGACGTAGTGCATGGCCAGCGTGAGCTCCACGGTCCCGAGGCTCGACGCGAGGTGTCCGCCGGTCTGGCTCACGTTGCTGATGATGAACTCGCGGATCTCGCCCGCGAGAACCTCCAGCTCCTGCAGGCTCAACTTCTTGAGGTCCTGGGGGGACTCGATGGTGGGCAGGATCTCCGCCATCTCCTCAGGCCACCCTCTGAAGCATGCTGAAAGCGAGCTCCTTCAGGGCTTCCATGCCGTCCGTCCGGACCGCGGGAAGGAGCTCGACAGCCTTTGCGGTCATGTCGCGGGCCCATGCGCGCGCTTCCTCGAGCCCCAGGGCCTTGACCACGGTGGCCTTGTCCTGGAGGAGGTCCTTGCCCGTGGTCTTACCCAGGAGACCCTCGCTGGAGGTGAGGTCGAGGATGTCGTCGATGGCCTGGAACGCCAGGCCGAGATGGGTCCCGAAGCCTACCAGCGCGTCCACCTGCCCGGGTGATCCCCCTGCGATGCGCGCTCCCGCGAACATGCACAGCTCGAAGAGCTTGGCCGTCTTCCTGTAGTAGATATCCTGGATGTCCCCAAGGCTCAACGGGGCGCCCTCGGCCGAGAGGTCCTGGTACTCGCCCTGCACCAGCCCTTTCGCCCCGCAGGCTTCCGCCATGAAGCCCAGGATTTCGAGCCGGGTGTCCGGGGGATACCCGGCCCCCGCGATCACGGAGACGGCCTGGAAGATCAGAGCGTCCCCGGCAAGGATGGCGGCGGCCTCGCCGAACCGGGCGTGGCAGGTGGGCCTCCCCCTCCTCAGCTCGTCGTTGTCCAGGGCCGGCAGGTCGTCGTGGATGAGACTGAAGGTGTGGATCATCTCGATGGCAAGTCCAGCGGGCAGCGTGTCCGTAGCCCTCCCCCCGAGGCTCTCGCAGGCGAGCATGGTCAGCACGGGCCTTAGTCTCTTGCCCCCGGTCTGAAGGCTGTAGGCGGATGCCTCGAAGATGCCGGGGGTGCTGTTGACCCCTGCGAGGTAGGTGCGGAGGTAGTCCTCGAACAGTTCCCTTTTCCCGGATGTGAGCGCGGCGATATCCACAAATTTCTCCCGAGAGAGGCAATAACATGCAACCGAGGATTCTTCAAGATCCTCCTTGCGGGGCCTGCCGGGCCTTCCTCAGGACGAGAGTTTCTCGTAGAGCATCATGATGGTGTTCACGTACACCTGGCTCCGGTTGTAGCACCAGATGGCCGCGCGCTTCTTCTCCTCGTCGGCGTCCTCCCTCCACCCGGCGCGCTTGAGATAGTAAGCGATGCTGGCCTGGGCATCCGCTATGTTGAAGGGATCCCGCTTGCCGTCATCGTCGCCGTCGGCGCCGTATTCAATGAAGGACGAGGGGATGAACTGGGCGGGGCCCATGGCCCCGGCAAAGGACCCCTGGATGGTCAGCGGGTCGATGCCGAGATCCCGGGAGAGCAGGATGAGGCTGTAGAGCTCGTTGAGAGCCCACTGGGCCTTCTTCCGGGCTCGTGTCACCACGGCCTCGTCCTTGAGGGAGGGGTATTTCCCGGTATAGGTCTCCTGGATCTCGCGGAAGTAGTCGGGATCGAGCAGGGCGGCGAGATTGATGTAGGAGTTGAACACATTGTAGCGCATGGGATAGGTATTGAGCCTAGACTCCACGATGAGGATCGCGGTGATCACCTGGGGCGAGATCCCGTAGCGCTTCTCCAGGGTTGAAAAGATCTTGGCGTTCTCGGCGATGTACTCCTTGCCCTTGATGATGTACTTCGGATCGATGTACATGTGGTCGGGTTGCTCTGCCGTGCCCTTGGGGCTCGAGTAGAAGAGGTTCTTGATCACCACCTCGGGCTTGATGGACAGCCTCGGGTCGCCGAGCAGTCCCTGCACCATCTCTTTTTCCAGCCCCTTCTCAGCCAGGCGCACGGAGAGATACTTAAGGGACGACTCTCCGAAGCACCAGGCCCTCATCGGAAACATGATCGCGGTGATTACCAGGATGAAGATGAGGCGTGCTGCAGATCTTCTCACGTTTGGCTCCCTTTATGACAGTATTATGCCCTTTCAAGTAAACCATCATGTCATCGGGAAGAACTCTAACATAACGTTTAAGCCAGCCGAGCACAAGCATCTTTTGCACTAGGGGTGCTCGTGCTTACGCTGCATGCCGGATCGGCATCGCAGCCCGAGGCGATCAACCCCCTGAGAATACATGAAACTTGACTTGCCCTTACAAAGAGGCATACAACCGTCCTCTATGAAGAGGCTGCTGATCGCCAACCGCGGCGAGATAGTCGTGAGAATCCTCAGAACAGCCAAAGAGATGGGCCTTGAGACCATTGTCGTGTACTCCGAGGCCGACCGCGACATGGAGTACCTCAAGTACGCGGACGAGGCGGTCCAGATCGGCCCGGCGCAGCCCAGCAAGAGCTACCTGAACATCGAGGCCATCATCAGCGCGGCCCTCGTGTGGAAGGCCAACGCCATACACCCGGGCTACGGGTTTCTTTCCGAGAACCCCAACTTCGCCGCCATGTGCGAAGAGAACGGGATCGTGTTCATCGGGCCCTCAAGCACTTCGTTGAGGACCATCGGGAACAAGTCGAGGACCAAGGAGGTGGCCAGGTCGCTGCAGATACCCACCATCCCCGGCACCTACAGCCGGATCTCCCAGCTCGACCAGGTCGTCACCATGGCCAGACAGCTCGGGATGCCCGTGATCCTCAAGTCGCTCTACGGAGGCGGCGGCAGGGGGATGAAGGTGGCCCACGACGAGCAGCAGCTCCGCCAGCTCTTCGCCGGGGTCAGCAGCGAGGCGAATGCCGCGTTCGGACGCAGCGAGGTGTACATGGAGCGCTACCTCACGTCCCCTAGGCACCTCGAGGTGCAGGTCCTCGCAGACGGGCAGGGCAGCATCCAGGTGCTCGGCGACCGAGAGTGCTCCATCCAGCGGCGACACCAGAAGATCATCGAGGAGGCCCCCATCCCGAACATCAATGAAAAGACCCGGGAGAACCTCTGGAAGTGGTCCGAGATGATCATCCGCGCCATGGGGTTCCGCGGCCTGGGAACCGTGGAGTACCTCATGAACCAGAACGGGGACACCTACTTCCTGGAGATCAACGGCAGGCTCCAGGTCGAACACCCGGTGACCGAGATGGTCACGGGCATCGACATGATCAGAGAGCAGATCATGATCGCGGCCGGCTCACGGCTGGACCCCGGGCGGGCCGAGATCACAGGACACGCCATCGAGTGCAGGGTCAACGCCGAGAACACGGCCAGGAATTTCATGCCCACGACCGGGACCGTCACCAAGCTCAGACTCCCGGGCGGACCGGGGACCCGGGTTGATACCCACTTGTTCCCGAACTGCGTGGTCAGCCCGTACTACGATCCGCTCCTGGCAAAGCTCATCGCCCACCACAATACCCGCATCGGTGCCGTCAAGCGAGTGGCCCGCATGCTCGGGGAGACGAAGATCGAGGGGGTGATCACCAACATCGATCTCCTGCTCAACCTGCTGGCAAACGAGAAGTTCCTCTCGGGCAACGGAGGCACCTCGCTGGTCATGCAACTGATGAAGAAGTAGCAGCGCGTGCTCCCGAGGCGGCACGATCCGGCCTGCGGGGGCCTTTCCGGCGGATTTTTAAGCGGCCTAAAGTGGATTCTCGAACCCTTCGCAGCGGGCGCCGGCCTTACGGGGTGAGGCCCAAGGCCGTCGCGCGAGTCGAGGAAGCTTCAGCTTTCCTCCCAGAAGATGCACTCGGCCGGGCAGGAGTCGATGGCCTCCTGGATGAGGTCTTCCGGGCCTCCCTCGGGTTTGATGACCTCGGCCACCTCCATATCCCCCTCGAACCTGAACACCTCGGGGCAGATGTCCGCACACAGACCGCACCCCTGGCAGTCCTCCTGAACGATGTAGACGGTTTTTCCCATGATTCAAGCCCGCCTCCCCGGGAAGATGCCCTTTTACGGGGGCTTACGGCTTCTTTCCCGATGAGCCGATCAGCTCCTCGACCTCCTCGAAGCCTTCCTTGTAGTGCTCCTGCTCTTCGGGATTCAGATGGTAGAGCAGCCTGAGGAACTCCCCGGCGTGAACCAGCTCCTCGCGGGCCACGTCCTTGAGCACCTTGATGGCTTCCTCGTTCTCGATCGACTCGGCCAGCTGCATGTAGATCTGCACCGCCTCATACTCGGCGGCGATGCTGAAGCGGATCGCACGGATGAGCTCCTGGTGGGTAAGCTGCCGATCGTACTTGTTCCCGCCAAAGACGCTACTGAATTCAGGCATTTTTGTCCTCCTTCCGAGTCTTGCCTTTAAGCGCCCGCCGGCGCCTGCGGCGTTGGCCTCGATACCTTCAAAAGCCCAGCCCCGCCGGTTCCCGGCCCGGCCGCAGCATTCGGATCCTCCGGCTGCGTCCCGGGGCAAAGAGCAGGGTCCCGCCCTCTTGCCAAGGGAGGTTCCGGGGTGAATCCCCCACCGGGCGGCCCTGTGGCTCCCCGCCCGAGATGCCCGTTTAGTATCCGGGGATGCGGCCGTTCCCGGTGGTCATCCTCTGAACTACACATATAAGGGTTTGCCGGAGGAGATCAAAGCGCTCGAGGCACTTGCAGGATGACCCTTTCGAAACCCGCAGGCCCGGGGGGTGAGGATCACCGGATTGGTCCGTCTCCATCGGCGTGGTGTTCGAGAAGCTCCAGAAGGATATCTATGGCCCGGCCGAACGCCTGCCAGTCCCCGTCCTTCAAGGTTTGCTCGATCAGCTGCACGGCGCGCAGGACCTCGGGCCTGACCTCCGGGCCGGGCCCGGGGTGCTCCGCTTCCCGTATCCGGCTCGGGCCTTTCCCGTCGAAGAGCGCCTCCAGGGCTTCGGAAAGCGTGGGCTCCATCACCGCCCTTTGGCCCGAGACCAGGATGATCCTTTTCATCTGGGGAATGTTGGTGCTCTCGGAAACGAGGTATACCGGCTCTACGAAGAGGATCGACCGGCCCAGAGGCACCACCTGGAGATTTCCTCTGATCACCCGGGAGCCGTGCCTGTCCCAGAGGGAGAGCTGCCGGGAGATGATCTCGTCCTGGTCGATCATGGCCTCGACCTGAGCAGGGCCGTAGACGAGCCGGTCCTTGGGAAGCCTGCAGACCACCACCTCGCCGTAGGAGTCGGGATCGGATATGCCTGCGGACCAGGCGACCAGGTTTGCACGGTTGTGGGGGGTGAGCGGCACGAACAGGACATACCGGAGCAGGTCTTCTCCGGGCAGGCGCATGAGCATGTAGGCGGGCTCCGCTTCGCCGGGACCTCCCGCACGTTCCTCATGAGGGAAGGCCCAGAGATCCTCCTGGTTGTAGAAAGCCTGTGGGTCGGTCATGTGGTATGCCCGGTACATGCGCATCTGCGCCGTGAACAGGTCTCTCGGATAGCGCACGTGCTCAAGCAGCGCCTCCGGCATCTCGCTCCCGTCCCTGAACACCGCGGGGAAGGCCGCCCGGTACACCCTGATCACCGGGTCTTCGGGATCGAATACATACAGGCCCACCGAGCCGTCGTAGGCATCGATGACCGCCTTGACCGCGTTGCAGAGGTAGTTGGTCCTGCCCCGGTACGGCTCTGCACCGGGGTAGGTCTCCGAGGACGTGTAGGCATCCAGGATCCAGTAGAGCCTTCCCTGGGCGAGCACCAGGTAGGGGTCCCTGTCCGGAACGAGAAAGGGCGCGACCCCGCGCAGGCGCTCAACCGCACCCCTGCGGATCTGCACGCGGCTCGACGGGGTGAGGTAGTCCGAGGTCAGGATGTTCACCTCGCCCAGGTGCCAGGCAAAGAGCAGTCTTCTCCAGAACCCTGCCAGGGGAACTCCGCCCGAACCCCGGTATCGGCAGTAGACATTGCCCTGGCCTTTCGGATGGTCGAACTCCTCGATCCGGGTGTTGACGATCCGGTAGCCCGAATCTTTCTCGGGGTAGTAGATCTCGGGCCGGATAATCTCGAGACAGCCCGGTTCCGGGATAACGCTGCCGATCACGCAGCGCGGGAGCCCTTCCGAGCCGGGCTCCGATGCGAGGCTCATGGCCAGCCCGTAGCCGTGGGTGAATTGGAGATGCCGGTTCACCCAGGTCCTGGCCCGCACGGGCAGCTCGCCGGAGAGCTCCCTGGCGGAGAGCAGCACCTGGCGGCGGCCCTCTCCCGGCAGGCAGTACCGGTCCACGTCCACCTGGGAGAAGTGGTAGTAGGGCCTGATCTCCTGCCTCTGCCGGTAGGTCAGCAGAACGGGATCCCAGTCCCAGAGCCTTAAGTTCTCGATGGTCTCGCGGTTGTCCCTGACGATTTCCGGGGTGAGCTCCGCTACCCGGGGGCAAGAGACCTCGCGGAACCGATCGAGCCGGTAGGACTTCCTGGTCATGGCGATGCTGTGCTCGATGAACGGACGCTCCAGCCGGAACTCATTGGGCTCGACCACGAGCTTGCCCGCCACGGCCGGTGCCGCAACCAGCAGGATAAACATGAGGAGAGCGTACGCGGCTGTGGATGCGATGATCAGACCGGGTTTCCTGAAAAGGCAGGCGGCCCCGAGGGCGGAGCAGAGCAGCAGGGAGGCCCAGAACAGGGCCATGAGCCCATGCCTGGTGACGTGGTAGTCCACGAATCCCATGCCGTGCACGGCGCTCCCGGCCGAGAAGAGCAACTGGTATCGGTCGAGGAGAAAGCCTGCCGCAAGGCTTAAGGCCAGGAGACCTCCCAGCAGACAGACGTGGGCCAGCACGGAATGCTCAACGCCGGCGAGGAAGGGCCTCTCGAGGCGGATCCTGCCGAGGGCGAGGTAAATCAGGAAGGTGCCCGAGAAGAGGATCAGGAACAGGGCGAACAGGCTGTTCTGCAGGGTCTCGTAGAAGGGGAGCTCGAAGAGGTAGAACCCGAGGTCGAGGCAGTAGAACGGGTCGCTCTCTCCTAAGGCCTGACTCCAGGCAAATCGCAGCAGGGTATCCCATGACCCCTGGAGCACCCCGGCAAAAACCAGAGACAGGCCGAGGGATGCGCCGAGTGCCATGAGCCTCGCCCGTGAAGAGGAAAGTAGCTTGCCCTTGGAAACGAGGGTGAGCCGCCTGTTCCCCAAGTCTCCGAGACGCAGGAGGATCTCGGACTGGAAGCCGAAGGCCCTGCTGATGAGCGCCCGGAAGTTGAGCAGAAACACCGGGAAGGCCATAGCGAGGACGACTCCGAAAATAGCGCCCCTCAGCAGTAGGATCCTCCAGAAGATGGTTTCGTACCCGAGCTCTTCCATCCAGAGGCGGTCGACCAGGATCCCAGCGAGAAGAGACAGACCCGCGACGGACGCCGCTGAGACCAGGACGATCGCAGCCACGATCCTGGTGTGGGCAGGGCTCATCCCCGCCCCCTCACGAGGCCGCATGGAAACCCGGCATGCAGAGAGCGTCTCGCTCCAGTCATCACAGGCGGTGTACCAGAACGATGCCAGGACCCCTGCGTCCTTTTTACCACCCCTCATGCCCGGGCACCCAGGCGGCCCCGGGCGCAGTGCATGTCCAGCCGGTGCCGTCCGCCTGCACGTGCCGGGAACTCCTTGCCCGGAGAGGACAGTGCTACTGCAAAGGGGTTTGCCGATTCCCGGCTGCTTCCTAGCGGCCTCGGGAGAGGAGCCGGGGCGCGCACCACGGGCAGGGAAAAGGCCGGGTGGCGCCGCGAGTGTCTCTTTTCGCGGGAATCCGTCCCTTTTCTCCGGACACGCCCTCGACATCCGCACGGCCGTACGGCCTTCCATCGGCCGGGCTCGAAGGGAGCGGCTCCATTGGCACAATCATTGTAGCATCTATGGACCATGCAGCTTCGGCCGGCCCTGCGCCGGGCCCGTACGCCCAGGCGCCCGTCTGAGGGGAAGGAGGATGCATGTTCGGAAAACGCCTGCAGATATTCAGGCTCTTCGGGTTCTCCGTGTATCTCGATCTGAGCTGGCTCATCATTGCGGTGCTCATCACCTGGTCGCTGGCCGTGGGGTTTTTCCCGTTCTACTATCCGGGATTTGCCATGACGTCCTACTGGATCATGGGGGTGCTCGGAGCGCTCGGGCTGTTCTTCTCGATCATTTTCCACGAGATGAGCCACTCCCTGGTTTCGCGGGAGTTCGGCCTGGACATCAGGGGCATCACCCTGTTCATCTTCGGCGGGGTATCCGAGATGACCGAGGAGCCCGCCGACTCGAAGGCGGAGTTCTACATGGCCGTGGCAGGGCCCTTCTCGAGCGTGGTCCTGGGGGCCGTGTTCGGCGGGGTCTACCGGCTGGGAAGCGGCGCCCAGTGGCCCCCACAGGTCCTGGCGGTGCTGGGCTACCTTGCAATTATCAACCTCTTGCTGGCCGCGTTCAACCTCCTTCCCGCATATCCGCTCGACGGGGGCAGGGTCCTTCGGTCGGCGTTGTGGAGGTGGCGGGGAAACCTCAGATGGGCGACACGGATCGCTTCGCGTATCGGGGCCGGGTTCGGGCTGGCCCTCATCCTGATGGGCATCCTGAGCATCATCACCGGCAATTTCATCGGCGGCATGTGGTGGGTTCTCATCGGGATGTTCCTGAGGAACGCTTCGCAGAGCTCGTACTCACAGCTCCTCATGCAGAGGGCCTTGAGCGGTGAGCCGGTCAGGAAGTTCATGAAGAAGGACCCGGTTTCGGTCAGCGGCTCCACGCCGATCGACGAGCTCGTTCACGACTACCTCTACCGGTACCACTACAAGATGTTCCCGGTAAAGGACGAGGCGGGCAACCTCACCGGGTGTATCACTCTGGAGAGGATCAAGGACGTCCCCCGGGAGGAGTGGGGTACCAAGAGGGTCCGGGACATCGCATCGGGCTGCTCGGAGAAGAACACGGTGGAACCTTCGACAGACGCCATGCAGGTTATGGCGAGGATGAACCGCGAGGGGGTGAGCCGGCTGCTGGTGACCGATCACGGGCGCCTGGAAGGCATTGTGACCTTGAAGGACCTCTTCGGGTTCATCGCGCTCAAGATGGATCTCGAGGGGGAGGAAGCGCCTCCCAGTGGGGATCAGGCGCCTCGCAGGCCCTAGACCGGTGGGCACGGACCGTGAAGGCGCCGGGAGCTTGGGGCCGGGGTTCTGATCCGGTGCCGTTGGGAATGCACGCGGGCAGGCGGCGCTGCCCCCGCTTTTCCCCTGCGGCGGGATTGAATCCTGTGGTACAGGACACGGGGCCTGGATGAAGGAAAGGCCCCCGCGCACCAGGACATTGATATGAAAAGACATTCTTGGCTCCACCGCATCTGGCACGCTCTTTGTAATAAGGGCCGGTACGGTAGCGGTTTCCGGGGACGGCGGCATTCCCGGATCTTCTGGCTTCAGGAAGGAGGTGTTCCGGGCGGTGGAGCGGAGTATCCCGCCGTCCGGGTCGAAAGGCGGGCCCGAAAGGAACGGACGGGATCCCGCAGGAATCACGGAGGTTTCGGAAGAAGAACGGCAGGCATCGGGAGCTGCCTGTGAAAAGATAACCAAAGACCACGTATGCTCCTCTTAGCGGGGGTTGGAGAACCTACCTCAGCCCCGTTCTCCAACCCTCATTTTTTCTTCCTGTCCGCTTGGGGAAGGGGGAAAAGGAAGCTTTACGGGGGAGCCGGACGATATCAGGCGCCATGCGGCCCATGATCCGCGTGGCGTTTTTCCATTTCCGGGCGCCGCTCCACCGGCGGCATGGATCTTTTTGGGACATGCCCGGGATGAGGCTTCGAAATGCAGGCTCGACCCGAGGCGCAGCCCTCTTTCGTACGTCTTGTGGAGCGGACTTGAAAACGGGAACTTACGTCTGCCGTGAAGGAAGGACCAGGGTAAAGGTGCTCCCTTTGTCCTTCTCGCTTTCCACCCAGATGGTTCCCCGGTGCATCTCCACGTAGCGCTTGACGTTGGACAGACCCAGCCCGAAGCCCCTGAGCTCGCGGTCGTGGATGTCGATGACCTCCTCGAACGGCTTGAGCATGGTATCGATATCCTTCATGAGAAAGCCTCTGCCCGTGTCCTTGACGCTGATGGCGACCGTCTCGCCGGTTGTCCGCGCGCTCACGGTGACCTTTCCGCCGGCCGGGGTATACTTGATCGAGTTGTCGATGAGGTTGAGCACCGCGTTGGCAAGCTGGTGAGGATAGGCCTGCATGTGGATGGGCTCATCGGGGAGCTTGAGCTCGAGCGAGATCCCTTTTTCCTGGGCGGCGATGCGGTAGTTCTCCGCCTGCTCCTTGAGCAGGGCGCACACGTCGACATCGACGGGCGAGAGCTTCTTCTTCGCGTCCTTGTCGGTCTGGAAGTACTCCAGGATCATGTGCAGATCGTGCTCGAGCCGCTTGCTGTTTTCGATGATCACATCCAGTGCGTGCTTCTGCTCATCGGTCAGCTCTCCGATCTTCCCGGACCGCAACCGGTGTGCATATCCCCCGATGGCGATCGTGGGTGATTTCAGGTCGTGGACCATGTGCGCCACGAATTCCTGATAGATCTCTCTGATGCTTTTCTCCATACATCTCCCTTGCGAGGATATCACGAGGACATCTCTCCAGCCCTGGTATGACAGGCACGCCGGAAGGGGTGCCGTGAGACCCTGGAAGCGTACACCGCGCCTTAAAGCCCGCTTTCGGCGACGTTCCCGTCACAGGCTGTCAGGGAGCGGATCGCGGGTGAATGCAGGAGTCTCAGGAACAGATCTTTTGGTCCCCTACCAAACAATATAGGCGGGACTGTCCGTGAAGCAAATGGCTCCCCGCCGGGGTAACCGCTCCCGTTCACTCCCTCCCCGTAACGCCCCGGGCATGCAGAGAGGACCCGGATGGTTCGGGATGGAATGAGCTCCTCACCGCAAGGCTCTCCGGCCAGGCGATCACCGGCCGACTTCTTCCCTGAGGCGGTATATGGTCTCGAAGGAGCCGAAGAGATCGAGGTAGTCCTCCAGGAGCCGTGTCATGAGAAAGTTCTGCCTGACCTGCTCCCGGGCCGCCTCGCCGAGATCCCTGCGCAGCCTTTCATCCCGGATGATGCGCACGATCCTCTCGGCCGTCTCCTCGATCGATGATACCAGGAAGCCGTTCACCCCGTCCTCGATCTGGTAGCTGATGCCTCCCGCATTGCCGCCGATCACGGCCGCTCCCTTCCACATCGCCTCGGTCACGGTGAGGCCGAAGCCCTCGCGAAGGGACTTCTGCACCACCACGGTGGCATGGCGCTGGAGGGCGTTGACCAGGGCCGTGTCCTGGCGGCTGATGATGAGAATGCGCTCTTCGCGCTGGTCGAGCAGCGAGTTGTAGACCTCCTCGCCCTCCGGGTCGTCCGTGGCCACGTTGCCCAGCAGGACCAGGGTGCAGTCGACCTCCTTTCTCGCGAGCTTGAAGGCCTCGATGACCCCGGCCGGATCCTTCCACCGGTCGAACCGGGATATCTGGGTGACGATGGGAAGGTCGGTGGGAATGCGATAGTACCGGAGCCGCTCGCTGATCTCCGAGGGGCTCATGTCGCGGTTCTTGATGGAGAAGGGGTCGATGCAGGGCCTGAACACAAGCTGGGGAACGCTGATCTGCTTGCGGTACTCGTGCAGGGACAGGATCACCGCATCGTACATCTCGATGAACTTTACCAGGTAGTCCCAGAGTCCCTGATGAGGGCTGGTGAGGTCGAGATGGCACCTCCACACCCAGGGGCATCCCTTCTGGTAGTACTTAACCATGGGCAGGGGTTGTGGGTCGTGGACGATGATGAAGTCGTGATCGTGCAGGTGGTTGCGGATCGAGTTCTCCTGGATGATGTCTTCATATATCCGGCATTTCCTGGGTGAGAGATTGATGTCCCCGCCCTGCAGGGCATTGTGCATCTTCTTGGTGATGCTGAAGAAGTCGGGTGCACCCTGGATCACCCGCCACCCGGTCTTTAAGCCCACGGAGTTCATGAGCAGGGTGAGCGGGGAAAGGATCTCCGCCACCCCGCCCCCGTAGTAGGTCGAGTTGATGTGGGCGACATGGAAGTCTTGGAACTTCGAGGCCTTATCGCGGATTCTCTCCACGGCCGCCTCCCCGATCAGGGGGACATAGTCATCGATCGTCGGAAGCTCATACCGGCAGGCCATCCCATGCTCCTCTCTTCTCCGATCCGGCTGCGCGGAGATACGTGGCGTCTTCTTCGGGCAGGCTAGTGCTGATGCTCATGCCCGAGCCCATCTCGAAGCCGGCCGGGATGCTCAACCGCGGCCTGTGCTTCAGGAACCAGTGGGCCTGCGGCTCGCCGGATCGGAACTTCGCGCTGGAATGGATGACATAGTTGTAGTCCGGGTCGCCGAGCGCCGAGCACTGCAGCCCGATCACCCCCTTGAGGCAGGCGGCCAGGTCGGTTTTCTCCTGCTCTGAGATCTCCCCGAAGTGCGCCCGGTGCACCCTGGGCACGATCAGCACCTCGAAGGGCTGAAAGGCGGCGTAGGGCACGAAGCAGACAAATGAGGGGCTCTCGTGGACGACCCGGGCGCGTGCAGAGAGCTCTTCCTCGAGCATGTCACAGAGCATGCAGCGGCCGTGCTCGTCGAAGTACCGCTCCGCCCGGTACTCCTGCTCCCTGATGTGCCCGGGGACGAGCGATGTTGCAATGATCTGCGAGTGGGGGTGAATGAGGGACGCCCCCGCGCGCGGGCCGTAGTTGCGGAAGATGCCGATCAGCATGATCCGGCCGTCCTCCATGAGATCGAGGTACCGGCGGTGGTACGCCTCGATGACCATCTCCATCTCCTCTCCGGACATGAACGGTATCTGCCGGTTGTGCACCGGGGTCTCGATGACGACCTCGTGGTATCCGCACCCCTCCATCCTCAGGTAGATCCCCTGCCGGGAACGCTCGAGTCTCCCGTCGGGCGTGAGGGCCGGGTACTTGTTCCTCACCACCTTGAGTGCCCGGGGCGAATCCTTGCCGCCGAATTCCACGATGACCTCGGGCAGGAAGTCCTCGTTTCCGGGACAGAACGGGCAGTGCGCGTCGAAGGCCGGCACAGAGCGGCTGCGCCGGTGAGACCGCGCGATATCCACGGGCCGCTTCCTCCGGGAGAGGGCATAGATCACCCACCTGCCAGTGACAGGATCGTGCCTCATCTCGCTGCGGTGAGCTTTGCTCGGCGGTTGTGTTGCGCGATTCACCAAATGTCCTTTCTGCATGCCCGCCGGGGTGCTCACGCAGAACCCATTCAACCATGGGGATTTCCGGGCCCCGCATGCTCTCCCCAAGGCATGCCGCCGGGGGCCTTCCTTCACGTCCCTTCCCGGCGCAGGATTCCATTTCAGGGTGTACGCACCCTTGAGGATTGCGCCCAGGCGCAGAGACGAGACATACCCCCGCCTCGCCCGGAACGTGTCAACCCCCGGCCGGGTCCTGTGCCGGCGAAGTATCCTGACCTATGGGACCGATCTCCTCTTCCCGTGCGCCTTCTCTCGACCGGTCACGCTCCGCTGCACTCGTGGCCCGCCCTCTCCTCCAGGCGCCTGCCCGGTGTGCCGTCCGACTCGGGCTGGCACCGGGGGCAGAAAACAGCGCTTCTGCCCGAGATCCTGCGCATCTTCAGGACCGTATGGCACCGGGGACACCGCCTGCCGGGCGTGCGTACCGGCAGCAGCGAGGGCGCCGGCAGCAGCGAGGGGTTTGCGTCGTGCTCGATGGCTGTCTGGAGCACGCTCTTCATGGCCGTGTAGAGTTTGAGCAGCTGTGGTTCCGCCAGGGAGTGCAGGTCCCGGGCCGGGTTGATCCCGGCCTGGAAGAGGATCTCGTCGGAGTAGATGTTGCCGATACCCGCGATGATGGTCTGGTCCATCAAAGCGGGCTTGATCATACCCTTCTTCCGGCACAGGGACCTGCGGAACAGGGAGTAGTCCATCCCCGGGGACAGGGCGTCCGGGCCGAGACACCGGGCGCGGATGAAGTCCCGGGGCGAGGTGGTCAGCGATACCCTGCCCAGGTTCCTGCGGCTGGTGTATGCGAGGTGGTAGCCAGTGTCGAACGAAAAGCGGATCCGGACCCGGTCGGGCTCCGGGTCGCCCTGCCGGTAGTAGCACAGCCCGCCGGTCATCCCGAAGTGCATCACCATCCAGAGCAGGCCGTCGAGGTTGATCAGCAGGTATTTTCCCCTGCGGACCGTGTCGGTCATGCGCTTGCGCCTCAGGGCGAGCCGGAATTCCTCGGCCGGCATGCCTTCCACCAGCGAAGGCTCCAGCACGTCGATCTCGGCGAGGGTCTTATGCAGACAGGTGGATTGAAGGTATCGCCTGAGGATCTCGACATCGGGCAGCTCGGGCATACCGTCACCTCCCCAAGAGTTTTCCTCCGATGGAACCCCGTGGCCCTTGGAGCGCGCCCGCAGGCGGGAACCCGTCAGGCCACGAGGTTGATCGGTTTCCCCGAAGCAAACGAACGTATGTTTTCCACCGTCGTGTTCAGGATACCCAGGAGCGCCTCCTGGGTATAGAACGCGCTGTGGGGTGTGATGTAGACGTTCCTCATCCGGAGCAGGACATGGTCAGCCAGGAGGGTTCTCAGGTCGTGATCCTGCTGGAACATGGATCTCACCAGCTCGGCTTCCTCACGGATGAGGGGCTCTTCCGTGAGAACATCGAGCCCGGCCGCGGCGATCTTTCCGTCCGCGAGCGCCTTGAGCAGCGCCTGGGGCTCGACGATGGCTCCCCGCGAGGTGTTGATCAGGACCGCACCGTCCTTCATGAGCTCAAACTCCCTGGCGGAGATGAGGTTCCGGGTCTTCTCGCTGAACGGCACGTGCAGGGTGATGACGTCGGCGGCCTTGAGCACGTCCTCCATGGAATGGTAGGAGAACCCCAACTGCCTCGCGGCATCCACCCGGGGCTTGAGGTCGAAGGCCCTCACCTCCATGGAGAAGCCCCGCGCGATGCGGATGACGCACATTCCGATGGACCCGGTGCCGATCACCCCGAGCACCTTGCCGTTGAGGTCGAAGCCCTTGAGCCCCAGGATCGAGAAATCACCCTTGCGGGTCCGGTCGATGGCCTCGATGAGATGGTGGGAAATGGCGAGGAGGAGCCCGAAGACGTGCTCGGCCACGGTGCACGATCCGTAGTCCGGCACGTTGGAGACCCGGATTTCCTTCTGCCGGCAGTAATCCACGTCGATGTGATCGTACCCCGTGGAGCGCGTGGCAATGAACCTCAGACCGGGGAACTGGGAGAGCACCCGGCGGTCGAGGTTCGAGTAGATGAAGGTCGAGATCACCTCGGCATCGGTGTACTGGCCGGCATTGGACTCGTCGAGCGGTTCCTGCCTGAACACGACCGTGGAACCGGGGGGAAGGCCCTGGTAGATCTCCTGCTCCCACGGTTCGGCTTCGAAGATCGCGATGTTCATGCCACACCCCTGTTAAGAAAATAATAACGGCCGTGTCGTGAACTCTCACTCCTTATGAGCGTATTTTTTCGAAGATCCGCTCCGTGTCGTCCTTCCGGCACAGCTGCGACCCCGGGGTCATGACCGCCGCGGTTCCCGCGGCCGCGCCGAACATGGCCGCGTCGAGCAGGTCGAGGCCCCTGGTCAGGCCCAGCACGATGCCTGCGGTCATGCTGTCGCCCGCTCCCACCTTGCTGATGATCTTCACGCTCGGGGCATGGATCCGCCGGCAGAGCTCCCGTGTTACCAGCATGGCCCCGCCGGCGCCGAGAGAAACGACCACCGCGCTGATCCCGCACTCGCTCACCAGCCTGCGGGCTGCCTCGGCCAGGTCGTCCTCTTCCAGGACATCGCTGCCCGCGAGCTGGCTCAACTCGCGCCTGTTTGGCTTGACGAGGTAAAGCGGGAACTCGGCCGCCCGGCACAGGGCCTCTCCCGAGGTATCGAGGATGTACCGTGCTCCCAGGTCGGATGCCTTCCTGCCCAGGCGGGCATAGAAGTCGGAAGGGGCCCCGGGAGGGAGGCTGCCGCTGCCGACCACATAGCCGGGCTGCTCCTTGAGGCCGTCGAGCAGGCCGAGCACGGCCTCGCACTCACGTTCGGTCACCCTGGGGCCTGGCATGCCGAAGCGATATTGCCTGCCACTCGTCTCCTCAGTGACGATGAGGTTCTCCCGGGTCTGCCCGCCGATGTCCACGTGCCGGTAATCGATACCCTCCTCATCGAGGAGGCTCATGAGCATCCTCCCGAAATACCTGCCCGCCGGAAACAGGGCAAGGGATTCTCCGCCCAGGTTCCTGATGGCGCGGGAGACGTTGATGCCCCCTCCGCCGGGCTCGTGAAC
>JBASVF010000175.1:0-1503 GCA_049275795.1 Desulfomonilia bacterium | reverse complement strand
GAGCAGCAGGTCCTGCAGGTTGGCCGTGTCGTCCGTCTTCCCGCACACACCGCGCATGGTGCACCCGGTGTTCTTTGCCGTCTCCTGGCACTGGTAACAGAACATGTTCATAGTCCTCCTTTTTCTTTGTGATGATGCAGAAGATACTCCCCCTTAGATAAGAAGAACTTGACTTCAGTCAAATATACACGAAAATATGCCCCACTCTTTTCAACAGAGAAAGGAGAGGTCATGGAGCTCGAGGATATCCTGAGGGAGTCGTTCCCGTCGCTGAGCGGGAGGCCCCTCGCCCTGATGGCGGAAAGCTGCCGCCTGGTCGAATGTCCCCGGAACAGCGTGCTCTTCCTGGAAGGCGATGCGGGGAGCGCGTTCTTCCAGCTCATCGAGGGCACCATCAAGATCTTCAAGACCTCGCCCTCGGGACAGGAAACGGTCCTCAAGCTCCTGGAGCCGGGCGCCTTCTTCGGCGAGGTGGTCCTGATCGAGCAGGGCAGCTATCCGGTGAGCGCGGTTGCGATCCAGGACTCGCGGGTCCTGCGCATCCCCTGCGGTCCCTTCATGAAGCTGCTCGACGAGCCGGAGTTCCGCACCAGGTTCATCGCCATGCTCATGGCCAAGCAGCGCTACCTCACCGAGCGCATCCTCTACCTCACCGGCTATGACGTAGAGGAGCGTTTCTTCAGGTTCCTCATCGACCGCTGGGGTATAAGGAGCAGCTACGAGCCCGATCTCTCCAAGAAGGACATCGCCTCGGCCATCGGCACCATCCCCGAGACCCTCTCCCGCCTCCTCGACCGGCTCAAGCGGCGCAACATCATCTCGTGGCGGGGAAGAGTGCTCACCGTGCAGAAAGACTACCTGGAACAGTTCTTTGCCGAGGGCGAAGACCGCCAGGACCAGGAGTTCTCGTAAACGAACCGGCTAAGGTGTCCCCGGCCCTCGAGGCCCGGCAGGTGCGGGTCTCGACCTCGCGCAGGTAGCGCCGGCTTTTTCCCGGTTCGCAGACGGTGTCGCGGATTCCTCTATCTCACGGTACCATGAAGAAGCTCACCGGCTCAGCGAAAGAGGCTGCCTAGACAGCGAACAGGGAAACTGCCGGGTGTTCGGGCAGGGACTCGTGGGGTGCAAAGGAAGAAGGCCGTACCTGCGTGCCTCGAGGTTCCATCCATCCCAGGTGGCCATCATTCCCGCGCAAGGCGGATCAATGCCGCTGACCTTCTCCTAGTGCTGCGCCGCATACCCGGCCCGGGCGGCGATGATCCCGGCCGAGCAGACCAGGACCGCACCGGCTCCGGTCAGCAGGTCGAGCGATTCGCCCCAGAACACCCAGCCGATGAGCGCCGCGAAGACCACGGTTCCATAGATGAAGGGCACCACCAGTGCGGCCGGCGCGAGGCTGTAGCCTTTTGTCATGTAGAGCTGCCCGGTCACCGCCACCACTCCGGTCAGGAAGAGCAGACCGAATGCAGGCAGGCTCGGGGTCTGCCATGACCAGGACAGAGG
>JBASVF010000174.1:0-5330 GCA_049275795.1 Desulfomonilia bacterium | reverse complement strand
GTGCATCAGGACCACGATGGGTATATCGCGGAGCTTTGCCAGGGCCTCTTCCAGCTTCAGCGACTCGTCCATGGCCTCCTGTACGAACTTCTTGATCACCACTTCTCCCCAGGCCTCGATCTGAAACCTGTCGAACCCGCCGGCGAATCCCTTAATCCCAGCGAACCCGACCCCGTGAATCACCTCGGTCTCGCCATCCAGGAGTTTCACCCCTACCTCGGTCAGGATCTGCCTGACCTCCATGTGCCTGCCGGACTCGTAATCGTGGTTTCCCAGCACCCCGACGACCGGTATCTTGATCGTGTTCGTGATCTCCCGGGCAAGGATATGAGCCTCTTCGACGAGCCCGGTGTCGGTCAGGTCACCGCAGAGCAGGAGCACGTCCGCCGTCTCGTTCACGTTGGCAAGGACAGAGTGGACGATGTCCCTGCAACTCTCGCTGCAGTGGAGGTCGGCCACCGCGGCTACTTTAACGATCCTTTTCGGCTCCGCCATCCGTTGTTTTCCAGGGTCAGAACAGTGGATCACATGCCTCCGGAACCCCTTTTGCCATAAGTAAATAAATAACCAGCCTGCGAGGGGATTCAAAAAGACGGCACCAGGGGCTTTGCTCCCTGGGCGAAACAGGTCCGTCCCCGGCGCCTGCCCATGTACCCCGGCAAAAGGCTGTCATTCCAAACGAGGAATGCCACAGGGGGGCCCAAGGAAGAGACGAGGGGCATGCGAAAAGCGATTCCGGTCTGTTCATGAGCTCTTCGAGGGCATACGTGGGATATGGCAAAGAAGGGTTCTCTGCCATAATATCATTGATTTTTTCTTGACATATGCTTTCAAGCAATATATTTTATTAGAAAATAAACCATTATAAACTATTTGCCAGTCAACTATTCCTGCCGGATATTGGACAGCGGCAGGGCTGCATGGAATGAAGCGATGGACTAAGGCCCGGAGAGCCCGTGTACTCGACCCGGAACAGCGTTTTGCCGGCGGGAGTGCATGAAAGACGTGAAAAAGGGTGGTTCTCATCACATCGGCTGTTTGTCCCGGGATTCGGAATCTTCCAGGCCGAGTGCCGTGAAAAGCCCGGGGCGCCCCGGGCCGGACCAATCATGGCGGTGGAGATAACCGGGCGGGCTCCGGAGTTTCCGGGCTGCCGCGGCAAACTTTTTTGAAAAGGAGTTCTTGAGATGGCGAACCTGAGTGTGGACGAACGGGATCAGCAGTTCATTCTCCATGAAATGCTCGAGGTGGAGAAGCTCTGCGAAAACGAGAAGTATGCCGACTTCTCCAGGGACATGTTCGACATGATCCTCACCGAGGCGCAGAAGCTCGCGGTGGAGGAGATCCTGCCCACTCTGGCCGAGGGTGATAAGCAGGGCTGCACTCTTGTAGACGGAAAGGTTTCGGTGCCGGCCTGCTACCACAGGGCGTTCAAGCTCTTCCGCGAGGGGGGATGGATCGCCATGTCGTTCCCGCCGGAAGAGGGGGGCCAGGGCCTGCCCGAGACCATCAAGACCGCCGCGATCGACTGGTTCTATCACAACTTCGCCTTCACGGCATATCCCTTTGCCACAGAGGGCGCCGCTCACCTGATCCTGACTTATGGCACCGAGGAGCAGAAGAGAAAGTACATGGACAAGATGGTCCAGGGCCTCTGGGGGGGCACCATGGCGCTTACCGAGCCCAACGCAGGATCGGATCTGGGCAACATGACCACCAAGGCCATCCGCCAGCCCGACGGCACCTTCCGGATCCAGGGCACCAAGATCTTCATCACCGCGGGTGACCACGACCTGGTCGAGAACATCATTCACCCGGTGCTGGCCAGGATCGAGGGTGACCCCGCGGGAACCAAGGGCATATCGATCTTCCTCGTTCCCAAGTACCTGGTCAACGATGACGGCTCTCTGGGGCGCCGAAACGACTACCAGATCGCCAACATCGAGCACAAGATGGGCATCAGGGGAAGCGCAACCTGCCTCATCAACTTCGGCGACAATAACGACTGCTATGCAGAGCTCCTGGGCGAAGAGCGCCAGGGCATGAAGATCATGTTCCAGATGATGAACGAGGCCCGGCTGGCTGTTGGCATGCAGGGGCTTGCCAGCGCATCCATCGCCTACCTCCATGCATTGCAGTACACCAGGGAACGGCTCCAGGGCTCGTCTCTCATGGAGCTCAAGAACCCCGAGGCGCCGCGCGTGCCCATCATCCAGCATCCGGATGTACGCAGGATGCTGCTGTGGATGAAGTCTTCCGTGGACAGCCTGCGGGCGCTGGCCTACTTCACGGCCAGTTGCTTCGACAAGGAGAAGATCGCCCAAGACGAAGAGGAAAGGGAGAGATGGCTGGGATTCGCCGAGGTGCTCACCCCCATCGTCAAGGCCTACTCCTCGGATATCGGGTTCAGGGTCACGGAGACCGCCATGCAGTGCTACGGCGGCTACGGCTTCTGCTGCGAGTACCCGGTGGAGCAGTTCTTGCGTGACGAGAAGATCGCCTCGATCTACGAGGGTGCAAACGGCATCCAGGCACTGGACCTCATCGGTAGGAAGCTGGGCATGAAAAAGGGCGCCTACTTCATGGGCCTGCTGAACGAAATGAACCACACCATCGCCCAGTACAAGGACCTGGGCGAGGTCAGGGACTTTGCCGGGGATGTCCAGAAGGCGGTCAACACGCTCTCCGAGATGGGCCTGTTCCTGGCGACCTGCAGCAGAGAGGGGAAATTCCTGATTCCCTTGGGCAATGCATACCCCTTCCTCATGATGATGGGAAAGGTCGTGGCGGGATGGCTGCTCCTGTGGCAGGCCGGCGTCGCCAGGACCAGGCTCGAGGAGCTCGCCAAGGCGCAGGGGGTGGATCAGGGCGACTCCGCGGCCTGGGCGAAGTTCGTCAGGGCGAACCGCGATGCCGCTTTCTATGCCGGCAAGATCTACTCGGCCAGGTTCTTTGCCAAGAACGTGCTGCCCGAGGTCGATGCGGCCGCCGCGGCCATCCGGAACGAAGACCTCTCCATCATGGAGATCCCGGATGAGAGCTTCGCTTCATTCATGATATGAGCCCAAAGGGGCAGGGGACGAGCCCCTGCCCCATCATGACGGGATTGCGGCCCGGAGGCGGCAGGCCGGGCCCTGCCCGAGCCCTGGATATCACAAGGGAGTGCCGGGTCAATGTACCAGCCATTACCGAGATGTGTGAGGTTTTGCCATGCACAAGCTGTTCTATCCCGAATCGATTGCTGTTATCGGCCTTTCTTCGAAGCCCTCGAACATTCCCCGCATCACGCTCGAGAACCTGCTTCGCTGGGGATACCGGGGCAGGCTTTTCGGGGTGAACCCCAGGTCCGATGATCTCAACGTAGACGGGATCAGGATGTTCAGGGATCTCGAGGACCTGCCCGAGGTGCCGGATCTGGCATTCTGCCTGATCCCTGCAAGGTTCGTCCCCGACATGGTGGAACGTTGCGGCAGGCTGGGGATAAAGCGCATGGCCATCCCCTCGGGCGGCTTCTCCGAGTTCAGCGAAGAGGGGAGATCACTGGCCGAGAGGACCCTGGAGGCGGCCCGCAGGTACGGCATCCGCTTCGTGGGCCCCAACGGGGTCACCGTGGCCAACACGGAAAACGGCCTGTGCCTGCCCTTCGTCCCCCTGTTCAAGGCCCCTCAAGGAGAAATGTCGATCATATCCCAGAGCGGCGGGGTCTCGCTGATGATGCTCAACTTTCTCATGGACGAGCACGTGGGCCTGGCCAAGTTTGCCAGCATCGGGAACAAACTCGATCTCGACGAGGTCGATTTCCTGAAGTACTTCGGCGAGGATCCCAAGACCAGGATCATCTGCCTCTACCTGGAGAGCATGCCGCGCGGCAGGGACTTTATCGGGGCGGCGCGAAGAATCGACAAGCCCATCATCGTCTACAAGTCGAACACCACGGACGTGGGACGGAAGGCGGCCATGAGCCACACCGCCGCGATGAGCAATGATGAGGACATCATCGACGCAGCCTTCAGGGAGGCGGGCATCATCCGCATATACAACTTCCTGGACTTCTTCGAGGTGGCCAAGGCCTTCCAGCTACCGCCCATGAAGGGAAGGCGGGTGATGGTGATGAGCCCGGCTGGCGGATTTTCCGTGATCACCGCGGACCTGTGCGAGAAGGCAGGCTTCGAGTTCGCCGACATGGGCGAGGAGTTCTACGGGAGCCTTCAGCAGTTCAGCAACGCAGGCGTGATCAGGTTCTCGAACCCCCTGGACATGGGTGACATCTACGATCCGAAACTCACAGCGCACGTGATCTACTCGGTCATGCACTCCGACAGGGTGGACGGCGCGATGTTCGTAAGCCAGCGTCCCCAGATGCCTCAGGGCGAGGACGTGTTCCGCAGGATGTTTCTCTCCGACCTCTCCAAGGAGACCTGGGGCACCATCCTGTCCTCGGGCAAACCCCTGGGTGTGTGCCTGTTCGGGCCTACCCGGATGATCCAGCAGACCAAGCGCTCGGTCGAGTTCCCCATCTTCAACAGCCCCGAGGAGATGGTGCGGGCAATGGCGATACAGATGAGGTTCTACGAGCACCGCTCCAGGCGGCACGAGGAGCGCTTGCCGCTTGACGGGATCGACATGGATGGAGCCAAGGCATGGATCGAGGGCAGGTCCGGGGACTTCGGCGAAGAGGCCCTCGAGCTGGCGGCCTCTTTCGGAGTGCCTACAGCCTGGTCGAGGGTGGCCTCGAGCGTGGAAGAGGCCCAGTCCCTGGCCGGGGAAGCCGGGTATCCGGTTGTCATGAAGGTCGTCTCGACCGATGCCCTGCACAAGTCGGATGCGGGCGGGGTGTTCGTGGGCGTGGGATCCCCGGCTGAGGTGGCGGATACCTTCGAGCTCATCCGTCGAAACCTGTTTTCCTATAAGAAAGACGCCCGGTTCGACGGGGTGAGGATCCAGAAGATGGCCTCCGACGGGTACGACATGTTTGTGGGTGGAAAGAACGACTCTTCGTTCGGGCCCGTGGTGCTCTTCGGTATGGGCGGCATCCATGTCGAGGTCTTCAGGGATGTGGCGTACGCTTTATGCCCAGCCTCGGCATCGACGGTCTCGGAGGGTCTCAAGCGGCTCAAGTCGAGCCGGGTGCTCAAGGGCATGCGGGGGAGACCGGCCGGGGACATTGAGGCGTTTATAAACCTGGTCGTGCGGGTCTCGCACCTGCTTGCCTCGTTCCCGCAGATCCGTGAGCTCGATCTCAACCCGGTGAGAGTCCTGCCCGAAGGAAAAGGCGCCCTGGCGCTGGATGCGCGCGTCCGGATCGCATAGCAGGTCTTGAGGCGGGCGGG
>JBASVF010000173.1:0-3752 GCA_049275795.1 Desulfomonilia bacterium | reverse complement strand
GAGCAGGATCGAGATGCCCTCCTCGTCCCTGATCCGGGTGATGAGCTCGTCGAGCTCCCTGGTCTCGCTGGGATTCATGCCGGCCGCCGGCTCGTCCAGGAGCAGCAGGAAGGGCTCGGTCCCCAGGGCCCGGGCGATCTCCAGGCGCCTCTGGGCGCCGTAGGGCAGTTCTCTGGCGAGGTCGTTGACGTGCTTCTCCAGGCCCACCTTCACCAGCAGGCTGTAGGAGAAGTCGACCATTGCCTGCTCCTCGGCCCGGGTGCGGGCGTCCCTGATCACCGCACCGAAGATGCCCGAACGGGTCCTGCAGTGCCGGGCGACCATCACGTTCTCTAGCACGGTCATGTTCGGGAAGAGCCGGATGTTCTGAAAGGTGCGGGCCAGGCCGTGGCGGGTGATCACGTTGGGCTTGAGCCGGTTGAGCTTCACGGCCTGCCCTCCCGGGCGGTGGGCGGTCATGGTGCCGCCCGTGGGCTCGTAGACCCCGGTCAGGCAGTTGAAGAAGGTGGTCTTGCCCGCGCCGTTGGGCCCGATGAGGGCCACGATCTCGCCTTGGCGCACCTCGAGGTCGATGCCGTCGAGGGCCCTCAGCCCTCCGAAGTCCATGGTGAGCCCCGATACGTCAAGCACTCGCTGCATCGCTCTTCGGCCTCTGTTCTTGCGTTGACTCGGGCAGGCGGAACTCGTAGCGCCTCCTTACCCCGGAGATGATGCCCTGGGGGCGGAAAACCATGATGAGCACCATGCTGGCTCCGAATACGAGCATGCGGTACTCGGAGAACGCCCGCAGGTACTCCGGCAGGAGGATGAGCACCAGGGCGCCCACCACGACCCCGATGATGGACCCCATCCCGCCCAGGACCACGATGGACAGGATGATGGCGGATTCCATGAAGGTGAAGCTCGCCGGGTTGATAAAGGTGGTCTTTGCCGCGAAGACGCACCCCACGAACCCGGCCCAGGTGGCGCCCAGGGCAAAGGCTGTCAGCTTTGTGCGCGTCTTGTCGATCCCCATGGCCTGGCAGGCCACCTCGTCCTCGCGCAGGGCGATCCAGGCCCTGCCGATCCGCGAGTTGCGCAGCCTGCCCACCACGAATATGGTGAGCATGACCAGGGCCACCACGATGAAGTAGAGGTAGACCGTGTGCTGCTGCAGGCTGAGCTCGATGCCGAAGAACCCGGGCCTGGATATGCCCGCGATGCCGCTCGGACCCTTCGAGAAGGCGTTCCAGTTCTCCAGGACCAGGCGGATGATCTCGCCGAAGCCCAGGGTCACGATGGCAAGGTAGTCGCCGCGCAGCCTCAGGACCGGGAACCCGAGCACGATCCCGAACATGGTCGCCATGAGGCCGCAGATGGGCAGCGCCGCCCAGAAGCCCAGGCCGAAGTGGTGGTTGAGCAGGGCATAGCCGTAGGCCCCCACCGCGTAGAAGGCCACGTATCCCAGGTCGAGCAGGCCCGCGAGTCCCACCACGATGTTGAGCCCGAGGCCCAGCATCACGTACATGAGCGCAGAGATCATGATCTGTGTCTGGTAGCCGGAGAACACGAAGGGGAACATCGCGACGAACACACAGAGCGCCGCCAGGATTGAGCCCCAGATCTTTCTGTCGGACCGTATCCAGTCGCCGAGACGCTTCTGCCAGGGCTCGGATTCGTCCTCGGACCGTCCGATATCCCTGCGCCGCATGAGGTAGCGCCAGACGAACGAGAGCACGAAGGCCCCGATCCCCACCCAGGCCAGTCTGGTCCAGCGCCACTCGATGGTCTTCTCCAGGGGGTTGATCTTGATGACCATGATCGGGAAGGTGAGGAACATGAACCAGCAGGCGACCATCACCGAACGGGCGATCTCGGTCGCAGTGCGACGGAGGAACTGTGCAGGCTGGATGTCCACAGTGATCTACACCTTCTCTGAAGAGGAGCGCCCGAGGATGCCTGCGGGCCGGAAGATGAGGATGAACACCAGGAGCCCGAAGGCGAACACGTCCTCGTAGTCGCTCGAAACATAACCCGTGGCAAAGCTCTCGGTCCAGCCGAGGATCAGTCCGCCGAGCACCGCGCCCGGGATGCTGCCGATGCCGCCCAGCACCGCGGCGGTGAACGCCTTGATGCCCGCGATGAACCCGATGTAGAAGTTGATCTGCCCGATGTGGTTGGAGATGAGCACCCCGCCCACCGCGGCAAGGGCCGAGCCCACGATGAAGGTGACCGAGATCACCCGGTTGATGTCAATGCCCAGGAGCATGGCCATGGTCCTGTCCTGGGCGGTGGCCCGCATGGCCCTGCCCATGCGCGAGAACTTGATGAACAGGGTGAGCAGCACGGTGCTCACGAGGGTGGTCAGCACGATGATGAGCTCCGAGGAGCGCATGATGTGCGAGACCGGCTCCATGAAGGCGAACTCGTCGATCAGGCTCGGGAAGGACAGGAAGTCCGAGGTCTGGGCCAGCAGCACGTAGTTCTGCAGGAAAATGGACATCCCGATGGCGCTGATGAGCGGAGAGAGCCGCTGCGCCTGGCGCAGGGGCTTGTAGGCGATCTTTTCGAGGGTGAACCCGTAGGCCGCCGAGTAGACGACCGCGATCAGGCCCGCGAGGATGAGCAGCGAGGGCCCGGTGAGCCCCAGCAGGGACAGAGCGCTCGCAGCGATGAGGGCGGTGAAGGCGCCGATCATGTAGATCTCGCCGTGGGCGAAGTTGATCAGCTGGATGATGCCGTAGACCATGGTGTAGCCGAGCGCGATGAGCGCGTAGATGCTGCCTCTGGTGAGCCCGCCGAAGAAGAGTTCCAGGAAATAGTCCATCAGGCCTCGTCTGCAAGTGCCGTTTTCATGCATGCGGGAGGAGCGGAAGCCGGCGAAGCGGCACCCTCGCTCCTCCCTCGAGCTGTCAGCTCAGGCACGCTTACCTGCCCATCTCCTTGTACTGGCCGTCAACGACCCGGTACATGGCAAAGCCGATGCCCTTTGCGTCGCCCTTCTCGTCGAAGCTGATCTTTCCCAGCGGAGTATCGAACCAGTTGGTCCGCAGGGCATTGGCAATGGCGTCGAACTCGGTGGACCCGGCCTTCTCTATGGCCTGGAGCAGGCAGAGGGTGGCCGAGTAGGCGTTGAGGTAGAACGCCCCGGGCTCCTCTCCATAGACCTTGCGATGATGCTCGATCGCAGCGATCGCCATGGGGCTCTTGGTGGTGTCGATGGGACCGGTGGCGTAGACACCCTCGGCATACCGGCCGGCGACCTTGATGAAGGTCTCGTCGCGCACGCCGTCATCCGAGATGAAGATCGTGTCCATCTTCTTCTTGCGCATGCCGGATACGATCTTGGCGGCCTCAGGATGGTAGCCGCCGTAGATCACCGCGTCGGCGCCGGCGCGTCTGATCTTCTGGATGACCGCCGAATAGTCGACCGCGCCCGGGGTGATGCCCTCGAACAGGACCGGCTTTACCCCCCTCTCGAGGAGCAGGGCCTGGGCGAACTCCGCGATCCCCTTGCCATAATCGCCCTTGTCGTGGATGACCGCGATCTTGCTCACCTTGAGGGTATCCAGGGCGAACCTCACCTGGAGCTCTGCCTGAGCGTCATCCGGGGATATGGTGCGGAAGAAGTTGGGATAGTCGCCGCTTGTCTCTGGGAATGATAAAGGGTACCAAAAATAGGAAAGTGAAAGTATACCACCGAGCGAGTCTTTAGGTTTTTAGATTTAGGGTAATAAAAGGGTTTTTCAAAGGGGTCGGGGGGAATGTGTCCC
>JBASVF010000172.1:0-5661 GCA_049275795.1 Desulfomonilia bacterium | reverse complement strand
GTGCTCCTGCGCAGGAGCACCGACCCCTGGGAATCGCACCACACGGGCATGATCAACACCGCAATCCCCGAGACGAGGGTGCCGAGCCACCAGGGGCCGGACGCAAATACCGTGATCCCCAACCTCGACATCACCACCATGGCCGGCGCCGGCCCCTACAACCTGAGCCATCTCCACTACGTGATGGTGGAGACTACCAGGAAGGTGAGCATGGACGAGCTCCTGCTCGCGCTCTGGGAGGAGCCGAGACTGGCATTCATCAGCGCGGGAAACGGGCTGGTCGCCCTCAACTCGGTGATCGAGCTCATGCGTGATCTCGGGAGGCCCCGCAACGACATGTGGGAGGTGGCGATCTGGGAAGACGCCCTCTCCACCGACGACCGCGAGATATACATGACCTTCCAGGTCCACAACGAGGCCATCGTGGTGCCCGAGAGCGTGGACGCGGTCCGCTCGCTCACCGGCATCGAGAAGGACTGGCGGGTGTCCGTGGAGAAGACGAACGCATCGATGGGCATCTTGAAGAGCTTCTTCCCCCACACCATCCGCGAGGAGGTGGTGTACCTGCACGGCGGCAAGAAGCTGAGCAGGACGGAGCGCAACTACCAGAAAGAGGGCTTCAAGGGCGCCGAGGAGCCGACCGGTTCCGTGTACTCCCAGGAACAGAGGAGCTTCAGGCTCGGCAAGAGGCCCTCCCCGACGCAGTAGGCAAAGGAGTTCAGGGAAGGGTGATCTTTCTTTTGTCCTCCCGTGGATGCGGGCGGTAGAAGATCGCGACGTTGCCGATCAGACCCGCGAGCTCGCTCTGCGTGCCTGCGGCGATCTCGCTGGAGAGCTCCCTGCGCTCTTCCTTGAATTCCACGAACTTGACCTTGATGAGCTCGTGGGACTCGAGAGCCTCGTCAACCGCCTTGAGCAGCTCGGGCGAGACGCCCTGCCTGCCTACCATGACTACGGGGCGCAGGCCGTGCGCCAGTCCCCTGAGATACTTCCGCTGTGCCCCTGTCAGTGATTCCACTGGGTATCCGCTCCTTTCCCCTCGACCCTCTTCGCCCGGTGCTCGAGACAGGCCCCAGCCTTTCCGGGCCCTTTCCCGGTCGCCCGGGAAAGGATTTGGGATACCGCATGGCCGGCAGCCTGCCGTATCCGGCTAGAGCTTGAAGCTCTCCACGATCCGGCGCTCCATCTCGCCCTCGATCCGGGCTATGACCTCCACGTAATCCGCGATGGAGGAGTTCTGCAGCTTGTGTCTGAGCAACTCGTCGACCTGGTAGATGCCGGCCGAGTTTGCCAGGGTGACCACGATCCTCACCGGCCTGTCCTGTCCGGGCTCGATGTCCACCTTCTCCACCGCCTGGGCCGAGATGGAGTGGATGTTCACCTTCCCGGCCTCGAAGGGGATGCGTGACCTGCCCTGCGACATGTCCAGGGCATCCGCCACCTTGATGACCCCGGCCTCAATCGTCAGGCAGGTTTCCTTGGCGTTGTGCGCCACGATGGCGTGCAGGATCTCAGAGGTCAGGATGGTGACGGCCGGCTCCTCGTAGATGCCCATGAGGAGCTGCCTCGCCTTGGGATAGGCCAGGTAGAGGCTGTGCCTCTCGTGGTCATGGCGGTGCACGGCGATCCCGATGTCGTGGAGACAGGCGGCGAGCACCACCACAACCTCGGCGTCCGCGTTCTCCATCCCGTGGTCCTTGACCACCCCGGGCACGACCCCGCCCCCGACCAGGAGCCGCAGGATCCTCAGCGCGGCATTTGCGGCGATCTGGATGTGGACCTCGCCGTGATCGTTGATGCCGCTGCGGTCCACGGCATTGACGTTTGCGCACTTCCAGAGCTGCCTCAGCTCGGCATCCTCCTGGATGCGCTCCATGACCTGCTTGAGCCTGATGTTGTCCCTTGTGGGAATGTGGAAGCCCATGGCGTTATCGTTCCTCTTTTCCTGTGCTTCCCATACACCATTGCAGAGCGCAAAGCCAGCGTCCGGATGATGGAACGGCACGCCCGAAGGCAGCCTGAGGAGGGGCCGGCACGGCCTGGGGAGGAAAACGATCCTTCCTCGGAACGTCCCGGCCGGTCCATCACCCGGCCGCTCACCGGGCCTGCCTTCGACCCGGTTGAAATGTCGAAGGGCTTTTCCATACCCTGCCCCCAGCGATCCGTGATACACTTGGAAATGCATAATTGCTCTCCACAACACCCACAGAACAAGGAGGCCCACATGCAGGTACCGATCAACCACGGCAAACGGCTCGAAAGGATTCGCGAGGAAATGGCGAAAGCCGGCATCGATATATTCATCGGCACCCGGACGGTCTGCCTCACCTACGTGGCCGACGCCTTCGTTCCCTGGCGGAGCGCGGTCGTGATCTCCCGGGACGGCTATGCTGGTCTCGTGACCATGCTTATCGACAACGCCCGTATGAACTGCGAGTCGTGGCTCGACAACATCACCCCCTATGCCCCGATCCCGGGTATGGACCTCATGGACATCGTGGTGAGCCAGGTTAAGCAGAACGGCTGGGATAAGGCCGTCATCGGAGTCGAGCTCGGGCATTCCCCGAGGGGCAACACCGGCTACCTCTTCGCCACCGAGTACCAACTGCTCAAGGAGGCCCTGCCCGATGCCAGGTTCGTCAACGCCCTTAACGTCATGGATCGGGCCACCTATGTCAAGGAGCCGGGCGAGATCCTGCTGCTCCGGCAGGCCTCGGCTATGACCGATGCGGCCATGGAGCGGGTGAAGGAGTCACTGTATGCGGGCATCAGCGAGACCGAGATCGCGGGCATCGGCGAGATGGAGCTGAGAAGACTCGGCAGCGAGTACCACTGGGCGGTCACGGGCTCCTCTGAGATCGCCTCGGGCTTTCGCGCCACATTCCCGAGCAACGGCACCACGCAGCCGACCCGCAAGCTCGTGCAGAGGGGCGAGAACCTGATCGTTGACCTGCACTCCTGCTATCGGCTGTACCTGGGAGACCTGGCCCACAACTTCATCCTGGGCGCACCTACGCTCGAGCAGCGCAAGCTCGCCGATGCCTACGTCGAGATCGCCGAGACCATCATCGCCTCGTTCAAGGCGGGAAACACCGTGGGCAAGGCGTACCGGGACATCACCGAGCGGATTCAGAAGCTGGGCTATGCGGGCTACACCATTCCCTCCTTCGGCCACGGTCTGGGCGTCCTGGGCCACGAGTGGTACCCGGCCATCATCGATAACGATGAGTTCCGGGACGTGGTGCTCGAGGAGAACGCGGTCGAGGTCGCCTTCCTGGCCATGAGCGTGCCCGGGGTCGCGGGCATGCGGCTGGAATGCCCGGTCCGCGTCACCGCCGGCGGCGGGGAGCCCCTGTGCGCCACCCCGCTCAACCTGACGGTCATCGATGCGTAAGCCCCGTCCCTACCCGGCAGGGGGCACCCGTCTCCTTGCCGGTGTGCCCGGGTTCCCGGTTTTTATGCCCCACCAGCGGCCCGGCGACATGGAAGGCTTTAGACCCCGGCGGATCTTCCATGAATGCCGGGCCGTGGCCACCGATCGCTCCCAGATCCTGCCGCAAGGAGCATCACCGGCCCTGCGGCGGGAGACGGTCATCCATCTGCGGTATGTTCGGAGAGGATTGCCAGCCCCGGGCAGCATGTAGTAGGAACGGTGCATGAGACCGATAGAGCTCCTGGCTCCGGCCAGGGATCTCGCCTGTGGAATGGCGGCCGTGGATCACGGCGCGGATTCGGTCTATATCGGCGGGCCATCCTTCGGGGCCAGGATCGCGGCCGGCAACTCCATGGCGGACATCGAGCGGCTCGCCCGCCATGCCCACCGATACCGCGCCCGGGTGTTCCTGACGCTCAACACCATGCTCTTCGACCACGAGCTCAAAGACGCCCGGAGACTTGCGTACGAGGCCTGGAACGCAGGCGTCGACGCGCTGATCATCCAGGACATGGGGCTGCTCGAGCTGGAGCTTCCCGGCCTGCCGCTCATCGCCATCACCCAGATGCACAATATGGACGCCTCTCACATCCGCTTTCTCGAGCAGGCGGGCTTCAAGCGGGTGATCCTGGCGCGCGAGCTTTCACTCGATCAGATCCGGGAAATCCGGAAGGCCACGGGCATCGAGCTCGAGGCCTTTGTCCATGGGTCCCTGTGCGTGGGGCTGAGCGGCTGCTGCTATCTGAGCGCCGCCATCGGCGCCCGGAGCGCCAACCGGGGGGCCTGCGGCCAGCCCTGCCGGCTTCCGTGGACGCTCACGGACTCCCGTGGACGCACCCTCGATGCGGGCCTGCACCCCTTGAGCCTCAAGGACATGGATCGCAGCGCCTTCCTGGAAGAGATGATCGACTCCGGCGTGAGCGCCTTCAAGATCGAGGGCAGGCTCAAGGACGAGGCCTACGTGAAGAACGTCACCGCCTTTTACCGCAAGAAGCTCGACACACTCTTCGAAAAGCGCCCCGACCTCGTGCGTGCGTCCGCCGGAAGAACCGAGATCCTTTTCACGCCCGACTCGGCCAAGACCTTCCACCGGGGCTCAAACGCCTACTTCCTGACGGACGGGCAGTGCGACATCCGGTCGCAGGATACGCCCAAGTCAATCGGCGAGGAGATCGGCACGGTCGCCAGCTCCGGCAGGGGCTGGATCACCCTCGCAAATCCGAAGGCGGAGCTCCATGCCGGAGACGGACTGTGCTGGTTCGGCAGCGGCAGGGCCCTCGAGGGGGCCCAGGTCGCCGGAACCGACCGGGACCGCGTGCTGGTTCGGCCTCTGGCAAAAGGCATTAACCCCGGGACAACGATCTACCGCAACCGCGACCACCGCTTCCTGAGAGCGCTCAAGGGCAGGACCTTCATGCGCAGGATCGGGCTGAGCCTCGTTCTTCGCGAGGTCGGAAATGGCTTTGTACTCGAAGGCCTCGACGAGGAAGGAAACCGTGCCGAGGTGGAGCTCAACATCCCCCGGGAGCCGGCGGACAAACCCGGCGCCGCCCTCCAGACAATTGAGAGGCAGCTCTCCCGCCTGGGAGAGAGTGGGTACTTCCTCGAGTCGCTCAGGCTCGAGATCACCCCCTGCTTCATCCGGGCCTCGGATCTCAACCGGGCCAGGAGGGAACTGACAGCCCTGATGGACGACCTGCGCGATCGCTCGTACATCCGGCCCGTGCGCGGCCCGGCGCCAGAGCCCGGCGCATCGTACCCGAAGACCGCCCTCGATTACCGATACAACATAAGCAACCGCGCGGCTCGCGCGTTCTACGTAAGGCATGGGGTGCTTACATGCGAGCCTGCCTTCGAGATCGAGCCGCCCGATGCCGGTGCTGCGGTCATGACCACTCGGCTCTGCCTTCGCCGGCACCTGGGGGCCTGCCCGAGGGAAAAGCCCGTAAGGAGCCTGAGCGAGCCCCTGTTCCTCGAGCACTCAGGCAGGCGGTTCAGGCTCGTCTTCGACTGCCGGTCATGCCTCATGCAGCTCCTCCTCGAGCATCCCGTCAGAAACCGCACCGGCTGAGCCGGCCTTTTGGCTCCCTCCGTCCGGGTCGCCCTAGTACTACAGTGGCGAAGCCTCACAAAATGGATTTGAAGTACATCTTTTCTTGTAGTGGTAATATTTAGCAGCGGCTTGATGGGTTCTCCTGAAGCAGGACCAGTGGAGTATTTTCTCCGCT
>JBASVF010000171.1:0-8232 GCA_049275795.1 Desulfomonilia bacterium | reverse complement strand
ATGCGCTGCCTGAGCTGGGCGATCTCGTCGGAGCGCTGCTCGGTGCTCTCCTCCTGCCGCCCCCTCGCCACGCCCAGCTCCGTCTCCAGGGTCCCCACCTGCTTGCGCAGGGATTCGTTGCGGTGCTCGAGGGTGGCGATGTAATCGATGGTCTCCCGGAGCGTCTGCTTGTAGTCCACCTGGTCTCTGCGGTCCACTCCCCAGATGTAGAAGCCCAGGACGAGCCCGCTGATCAGGAGCACACCTGCCAGGACGAGAGGGGCGATGAACGTTCTCTTCCTTCCTTCCATACGGCCGCCTTCTCCCAAAAAGGGTTTTTTACGAACAATTCACAATCTAGGGGAAGCGGCCCCGGGGGTCAAGGCATTCCTGCCCCCTCCTCTTTCACCTTGCGGGCGATTCCCTGCCGGGCTCCTGCTAAAGCCGGTTCCCAGAATTCCTCTGCAGCCGCCGGATGAGCCTTTCATGTTTCGGATTCGCCGGGGGATTACCTTCCGGGGAAAAGGTTCGTGGTCCCGCAGCTTTAATTTTGATAAGCAGGCAAACTGTGATAAGGAAGCCCCATGAACGTGGCCATTATCGGTGCCAGGAGATCGACAAACGGCATCGGTGAATACATCGCGAAATACCTCCACAAAAACGGCGCGAGAGTGGTCTGCGTGCTCGGCTCCACCGGCAAGACCGCTGCCCTCGCATCTGAAGGCCTCGAGAAGTACGGCATCGAGGCCAGGCCCTACCACGATCTCTCTGAGATGCTTTCGCGGGAAAACCTCCAGGCCGCGGCCGTGTGCTCGCCCGCGTCAACGCACCGGCAGTTCCTGGGCGCCTGCCTTGAGCGGGGGCTCAGCGTCCTGTGCGAGAAGCCCTTCCTGGACCCCGGAGAAGGCGGCCTCCGGGACGAGATGGAGCGAATCTTTTCGCTTGCGGGCTCCCGCGGCTCGATCGTGGCCATGAACTCCCAGTGGCCCTTCAGCCTAGCCTCCTATGAAGAGCTCTGCGGCCCCATCGAGCCCCCGGCGGTTCGCACCTTCTCAATCCGCCTCTCTCCCGTGTGCTCGGGCCCGGCGATGATCCCGGACTCGATGCCGCACGTGCTGAGCATCCTCCACGCAACCTTGGGCGAGGGCTCGGTATCGGACGAGAGTTTCTCGTACCGCGAGGGCTCCATGCAGGTGGGCTTCACCTATGCATCGGCGCACGGCCGCTGCGAGGTGTCCGTGGAGCTGGTGCAGGAAAAGCGGCAGCCGAGGTCCTTCTGGTTCGGGTTCAACGGCCGGATCGTAAGTCGATCCATTGATCGGGGAAGCTACGCGATCAGCTTCCACTCCGGGACGAAAAGCCTGCGCATCCCCGATCCCCTGGAGGATAGCGTGAAGGACTTCGTGCAGGCCTGCTCAGGCAGGCGCGAGCCCCTGATCGGCCGCGACCACATCTTTTCGACGACAATACTGCTCAAACAGATCTACGATGCTTATGTTGCAAGAGAACGAGGGTGACATGGAAAAACTCCGGGAAAAGGAATTCGACTTCAGCGCAAAACTCAGACAGAGATCCGTGGTGGAGAACCTGAGGCAGTACATCACCTGGCAGCGTGCGGTGAGGGCATCCGGGAAGGGCCCCGCCCTGCCCGCCTTCGGGCCCCTGTCCATCAACCTGGATCTCACCACGGCGTGCAACTTCCGGTGCCCGCACTGCGTGGACTCCGGGATCATCAACACGGGCGAGTCGCTCTCTCTCGACACCATCAGACGCAGCCTCGAGACTCTCACGGAACAGGGCCTGCGCTCGGTGATCCTCATCGGGGGAGGAGAGCCCACGGTCCACCGCGACTTCGAGGAGGTCGTGCGTCTCGCCCGCTCCCTGGACCTCCAGGTAGGCATCGCCACGAACGGATCCCGGCTCGAACGCGTCGAGAGTGTCGTCCACCTGCTCAAGGAAGGCGACTGGCTGCGCCTCTCGCTCGATGCGGGCCGGGAAGATACCTTCCAGCGCTCGCACCGGCCGGCTTCCAGGATCACCCTCAAGAAAATCCTCGAGGATGCCCGGCGGATCAAGCAGGCCAACCCCAGGCTCTCGCTCGGCTACTCGTTCGTGATCGTGTGGGAGGGAATCGTGATGGGCGGGCACGAGCTCCAGGCCAACGTGCGGGAGATGCCCGAGGCGACCGTGCTGGCCGGGGATCGCGGCTTCGACTACATCTCCTTCAAGCCCTGTCTCCTGAGGCTCGAGGGCTCGGGCAAGGAGTCTCTCTTCGACCCGCCCGACCCGGAAAGAGAAGCTCGGGTCATCAACGAGATCCGCGAGATACTCAATCGCTCTGAGTCACTCGCCGGAGAGAGGTTGAAGGTCTTGAAGAGCGTCAATCTTCAGGCGATGATGGAGGGCACGCTCCACGAGCTCAAGCGCCAGCCCGTAACCTGCCACTCGCAGTTCTTCCGCACCGTCCTGGCGCCGTCCGGGGTCTTCCACTGCCCGGCGCTCAGGGGAGTACCCCTGGGGCGGATCGCCGGCCCCGATGGCTACGTCGACCGCAAACGCTTTGCCGGCACCCATGCCGAGCTCGAAGCATCCATCAGGCGCTTCAACGCCTGCCGGGAGTGCAGCGTGGTGGTGTGCTTTTACCACCACGTGAACTGGTGGATCGAGCGCTTCATCGAGTCGGGCCGGGATGTCTCGGAGATCGAGGCGGTCGAGGACAACAACTTCTTCTTCTAGGACCCGGCATGAAGATCTGCGTGATCCACCTCAACCAGATCGGGGACCTGATGTTTTCCCTGCCCCTGCTCAAGGCGCTCAAGGACGCGCACCCAGGGGCCCTGATCCACTCGGTGGTGAAGCCTCCCCTGGGGGAGCTGCTCGAAGGCTCCCCCCTGGTGGATGCAATCATCCCCAAGCCCGGGGACCTCTCCGGGAAGCTAAGGTTGGCCCTGAGCCTGCGCAGGCACCGGTACGATCTCCTCGTGTGCCTGGCCCGCTCCGAGGAGGCCATGATCCTTACCGCCCTGAGCGGGGCCCGGAAGAGGGCCGGCTTCGCCCGGTTCCCCTGGGATAAGGCCCTCGACGTGAAGGAGACCGTGGTCGGGCACAATTGCTGGAAGAACAACGCCCGGCTGCTCGAGAGCCTGGGAATTCCCCGCACCGCGGAGAGCTACGTGGGGCTGCTGAACGCGGGCGCAGGCGAGATCGGCCTGGAGGTGCCCCGGAGGTATGCGGTGTTCTCCGCCGGGGCCTCGGCCCGAAGGCTCGTCAAGGCCTGGGACGAGGACAAGTTCGCCAGACTGGCCGTCTGGATCCACGAACGCTGGTCTCTGGCGCCGGTCCTGGTGGGCGCGGGCGACACCAGGCAGAGCAACGAGCTGATCTCACGCGGCATCGCCGCCCTCTCATTGAATAAGGCCGTGCCGGTATGCGACCTCACAGGCAGTATCGGCCTGCGCGCGCTCGTAGCGCTCCTGAAAGGGGCCGAGCTGTTCGTAGGCATCGATTCGGGGGTCATGCACCTGGCTTCAGCGGTGGACATCCCGGTGGTGGCCCTCTTCGGCCCTACGGACCCCGAACTCGTCGGCCCCCAGAACGAACGCAGCGCAGTGGTTCGCCTCGACCTGCCCTGCTCTCCCTGCTACCTGAAGCGGACGTGCAGCAACGTAGAGTGCATGAGAAACCTGCGCGCGGAAGATGTCATGGATGCCTGCATACGGCTCCTGGAAGGAAGCCGGGCCTGAAAGGGAGAGCATCCCAGAGGGCGCAGAGGCCGTGCACCCGGGTGCTCTTTTTAGAGCACGGCCCTCAAGCTCTCCAGCACTTCCTGGGGCGTGATGGCCTCCATGCACAGCGGGTTATCGCAGCGCCTCCGGTTGCAGGGCATGCACGGCAGGGATGCGCGGACCACCCTTCCCCGGTACGGCCCGGTCCTCCCCGGGTCGGCCGGTCCGAAGAGGGCGACCACCTCCTTGCCCAGAGCCACGGCCAGGTGCATGGGGCCGGTATCGCAGCTCACCACGGCGGCCGCCCCGGAGAGCACCCGGATGAGCTGGGGGATGGTGGTCCTGCCCGTGAGATCAATGACATGATCGCCTGCAAGCGAGGCTATCCGCCGGGCCATGATCACATCCTGTCCTGAGCCGGTGAGCACGCAGGGCATGCCGTAGACTTTAGCGACCAGTCCGGCCAGCCGGGCGAAACCCTCGGCGCTCCAGCGGTTGGCGGGCTTGGTGGCCCCGATGTTCAGCACGAGATAGATCCCCGGGAGTTCCTCGGGCAAAGGATCGCCCTCGGGGATATTCCACTCCACGGGCAGTGCATTGACCCCCAGGTGCCGGGCGAAGTCCAGGTACTGCTCGACCATGTGCCTGCCCGGGTCGGACGGGGCGATGCGCTCGAAGGGCATGAGCCAGGTTATCTCCTTGCACCGCCGGGCGTCGAATCCCAGCCGCCTGTCGGCCGAAGCGGCCATGGTCAGCAGGGCCGACTTGGCGATCCTCTGGAGGTCCAGGACCATACCGAAGCGCTGCTCCCTGATCTGCGAGATGACCCGGGGGAGGGACTTTCTCAGCGCGGAGCGGTCCAGGAGGATGGTGCGGTCGACCTGGGGGTGTCGGGAGACGAGCGGGAAACTCAGAGGCTCCACGATCCAGTGGATGCGCGCCGAGAAGTGCTCCTTGAGCCTGATGACGAGCGGCAGGGTGTTCACCACGTCTCCCAGGGCTCCGAGCTTGACGATCAGGATGTCCATACCGCCTTTCCTTATGTCATTCCAAGGCTTTTCGCAAGGCCGCACACAGCCCTTCAAACCCATCATGCGATTTACACGGCTGAAAAGCTGGGTTATAGGTACGCCCATGGACCTTTCCGACACGCACTCTCTTGAGCAGCCCAGGCTGAGCATCATCATCGTGAGCATGGGGCGCGACGAGCTGCTCGACGCGTGCATCGCCTCCATTGCGGAGCACGTGCACCTCCCGCACGAGATCATCGTGGTCAACAACTCGCCGCTTATGTTGGGCCTGCCGGAAGCGCCGGGGCTGCGCTGCTTGGAGGCAGGCGTGAACCTCGGCTTTGCCCGGGCTGTCAACCGGGGGATCCTTGTGGCGCGCGGGGATCTGATCCTCCTGTTCAACCCGGATGCACGCTTCACCGGGGATGCCGTATCGGGGATGGTCGAGTTCCTCGAGACTCACCCCCGGGCGGGCATCGTGGGCCCCCAGCTCGTCTTCCCCGACGGAACCCTGCAGAACTCCGTGGACATCATCCCCAACCTTGCCACCGAGTTCCTCAACAAGTCGCTGCTCAAGATCCTCTTCCCCCGGGCGTACCCCAGCAAGCGCTCCGGGTTCACAGGGCCGGTGGAGGTCCCCTCGATCATCGGGGCCTGCATGATGATCAGGCGTGAACTCATCGACGCGATCGGCCTCCTGGACGCGGGGTTCTTCCTCTACCTGGAAGAGACCGACTTCTGCAGGAGGGCGTCTCTCGCTGGCTTCGAGATCTGGCACCTGCCGGGGATCACCGTGTCCCACCACCAGGGCGCGAGCGCAAAGAGGTTCGACGCCCGGAGAAAGGTGGAGTACCTCAGGTCCCTCTTCCGCTTCTTTCTCAAGCACAAGGGGCCCTTGCAGGCAGGCCTGTTCGCGGTGCTCACCCTGGTCAAGCTCGGCGTCGAGGCGCTCGGAGACCTCCTCATGTCGTTTACCGCACGGGGCAGGCGCAGGCTGGACAGAACCTTCCGGGTGCTCCTGTGGCTGCTGATCGGCAGGCCCGGGGGCTGGGGCCTGGAGATGACCCGCCCGCCCTTTAAGCGAGTGCATAGCGGCGGCTATACCTGGATGCTTCCCCTGGGTGGAAGCATCCCGCCCGAGGCGGCGGACCCAAGGAGATTCCTGGAAGAGAACCTCAAGGTCGTGCTGAACGACTCCAGGACCACCCTGGTCAAGTCGGGCGCCTTGGACGGCGGCAAGATCGTTCTCAAGCGATACAACTTCAAGGGCTTGTGGGACACGGCAAAGAACCTGTTCCGGAAGAGCAGGGCAAGGCGCGCCTTCGAGGGCGCACTCGTGCTGGAGCGCTGCGGGGTGCCGACGCCGCCCGTGGTGTTTGCCTGCGAGAAAAGGGTATTTGGCGTTCTTAAGGAATCCTACGTGGCCACCCGGTGGATCGAGGCCAGGGACCTGGTGATGCACATCCAGGAAAACGGGTACGACAGCGGGCTCATTGTCCAGGTCGCCGGCTTCGTCCGCAGGCTCCACGAGATGGGCCTGGTTCCGGTTGACCTCAAGGGAGAAAACCTGCTTGTAGACTCGGATGCACTGTACCTCATCGACCTCGACCGGCTGAAGCGGCGGCGATGGCCGGGAATGCGGGCGATCGCGAAAAACCTGAGCTACCTCCACACCTCCTTTGCCAGGGACCTCCCGGAGCGTGACCGCCTGCTCTTCCTCGACGAGTACGTAAAGGGCAACCCGGTGCTGGAAGGGCGAAAGCACAAGCTTGCCCGGCGCATCGACCGGCTCACCCGCCGCAGGCTCAAGACCCGCTACAGCTGAGGAGAGCCTTCCCTCCCCGCCCTTTGCGCAGCCGGTTCGCGTCCCGTGAACGATGCAGGGGGATTACTTTTTCGAGGCGGCTGGATCACGCCCCCGCGACCGTCATCACGGTACTTCGCCTGCAGGGAGCCTGAGTTCTCTCAGAAGGAGACGGCATCCATCCCCGATGATTTTGTCTTGATGACGGTGGAAATGCGGTTGGGAATGCACACGATGCCCTCTCCCGGCCCGCTGACCTCGCCCATGTGCATGCACTGCTTGCCTGGACAGGGCGACCAGGCCATGGAAACCCTGCCCCCGGAGACCACCACGAGGCTCTCGCCCAGCGGGCCGGGAACCCTGACCTCCCCGTCCTCGCTCAGCGGAACCTCGCGGTAGATCCCCTCCTCGGTGTGGATCTGCACCCACGAGGGGCTGCGGGACTCGAAGGCCCCGAGCATCCACCAGAATCCTGCAAAAAACAGGAGTGCTGCGATCAGCACCAGGTCGAATACCTGGGGCCTCGTTCCAGAGTCGAATTCCATACCCGATCTATACCCCCGCAACCGGGGCCAAATCAACCGTAGACCGTAACAAAGGCCTTCCATTCAGGGCCGGGCCGTCTGGGTTAAGCGTGGGAAGGGAAGGCCCGGGCATGCTCTCCCGGACACCGGACCGGTATGCGCCTCATGAAGCCCGGCCGCTCCCGGAGGCCATCATCTCCGTTGACCGGGAGATCCGGATGTGCCTATAGTTTCTGACCGTATGCACAGGGAAGTATTGAGCGATCCGAACATCAGAACCACATGCGTCACCGATACCTTGGCTGTGGTCCACGGGAACAACCGCTCCCGCTCGCCGTTCTCCAATGCCGTGTACGTGCGGGACAGGACCTGCCTGCTCATGGATTCCGGGTGCGGGCACGACATCATCCGGCAGCTGGGTGCGGCTCTTCCGATAGACACGGTGCTGCTCTCGCACTCGCACCCCGATCACACCTCGGGCACCTGGCTCCTCCAGGAGCTCCTGGACCCCGAGGTCCAGGTCCCTCTCCAGGGATCCGATAGCATCGCCGATTCCGAGAAGCTCTCGTTGAGGTTCATGGGCCCCGAACTGGCCGGGTTGTGGAGAGAGTCCTACCTGCCGGCCACCGGGTATCGAGACTTCACCTTCACCTCGAGCTATGGCCACGGCACGGAGTTCAGCACCGGGAAATACCGGTTCATTGCCCTGCACACCCCGGGTCACCTCGAGGACCACTACTGCCTGTGGGAGCCGGACGAGAAGGTCCTGGTGGGATTCGACATCGACCTGAGCCCCTTCGGCCCCTGGTACGGAAACCCCGAGTCCGACATCGGGCTCTTCCTCAAGTCGCTCGAACTGATCGGGGGCCTTCCCGTCGAGGTCTACATATCTTCTCACGCTCGTCCGGTAAAGCCTCCCCACTTCCTGAAGCGGATGAAGGCATACGAATCCGTGATCCTGAGACGGGACTCGTCGATCCTGGCGCTGATCCCGCCGGATACGCCGATGAGCATCGACGGGATCCTGGATCGATCGCCCATCTACGGCGTGGACTACCGGGTTCACCCGGACAGGATCCTGAACTTCGGAGAGCGGCAGATGATTCTCAAACACGTCTCGCGCCTGGCGCAACTCGGGCACATCGTCCAGGACGGGGACGGGAAATACCGGAAGGTGCGGCCATAGAAAC
>JBASVF010000170.1:0-4875 GCA_049275795.1 Desulfomonilia bacterium | reverse complement strand
AGCTACGACAGCAGGTTCTGGGGCCTGGTGCCGATCGAGAACATCAAGGGGAAAGCCTTTATCATCTATTTTTCCTGGGACGGGGACAGGAACTGGATCCGTTTCGACAGAATCGGGAACCTCATACGCTAGGAGGTGGAGGCCATGACAGAGATACCCATGGGCGAACAGGAGGTCGGGGCCATCCTCCGAGACCTGGCTCAAGATCTCATGGGAGCCATGGAATCCTGGAACGACGTGGTGTTCATCGGCATACGGAGCGGCGGACTGCTGGTGGCGAGCAATATAGTCAAGCTCATCGAGGAGAAGACCGGCAGGAGCCTGCCGCTGGGGGCCCTCGACATCGCCCTGTACCGAGACGACGTCCATCGCAGGCCCTTCTCGCCCGAGGTCAGGAGCACCGACATCCCGTTCTCGGTCGACGACAAGCGGGTGGTCCTGGTGGACGACGTCATCAACACCGGCAGGTCAGTCAGGGCGGCGATCGATCACCTGGTGGATCTCGGCCGCCCCAAGCGGATCTTTCTCATGGTCCTGTTCGATCGGGGCGGGAGAGAGTTCCCCATCCAGGCGGATTTCGTCGGTAGGATCATAGAGCTGCCCAAGGAAAAGATCATCAAGCTCGAGGCAGGCCCGGACGGGGTAAGCATCCGGGATGTCGTGGTGAGCGGGGTGAAAAAATGACCTGGACCCGCAAGGACATCATCACTATCGAGGACCTTTCACCCGCCGAGATCGGCCAGGTTCTGGAAATGGCCTCTTCCTTCAAGGAAATATCGAAGCGCGACATCAAGAAGGTGCCGACGCTCAGGGGCAAGACCGTGGTGCTCCTGTTCTACGAGCCGAGCACCCGGACCCGGCTCTCCTTCGAGATCGCGGCCAAGCGCCTGAGCGCCGACACCGTGGCCGTCTCGGCCTCGGGGTCGTCCTTTTCCAAGGGAGAGACCATCATGGACGCGGTGAGCAACATCATGGCCATGGCGCCCGACTGCATCGTGATCCGCTACCCCCGCGCCGGCATCCCAGCCAGGATAGCATCGCTGCTTTCCTGCTCGGTCATCAACGGCGGAGACGGCTTCCACGAGCACCCAACCCAGGCCCTGCTCGACATGTATTCCTTGCACGAGCACTTCGGGACCTTAAAGGGGCTCACTGTGGCGATCGTGGGCGACATCATGCACTCCCGCGTGGCACGCTCGAACGTCTCCGGGCTAACAAAGATGGGCGCCAGGGTAGTGCTCGTGGCTCCGAAAACTCTGCTCCCTCCGGGTGTGGAACACTGGGGTGCGGAGGTGAGCACCGAGTTCGATCCCGTGATCCAGCAGGCCAACGCGATCATGATGCTGCGCGTCCAGCAGGAGCGGCTCAACGAGCGGTTTTTTTCCGGGGTGCGCGAATATGCATCCTTCTACGGGCTCAACCGGCGCAGGGTGGAAATGATGAAGGATACCGCGGTGATCATGCATCCCGGACCCATGAACCGGGGCGTGGAGATCACCCACGACGCCGCGGACAGCGCCCGTTCCATCATCCTCGACCAGGTGGAAAACGGGGTGGCGGTGCGGATGACGCTGCTCTACCTGTGCATGGGAGGATCTGCCAATGTGGATTAAAGGGGGAACCATCATCGACCCGGCCAACGGCATCGAACAGACCGGGGACATCCATGTCAGGGAAGATCTGATCGCCGGGGTCTACCTCGACGGGTGCCCGGAGGCCGATGAAGAGGTCATCGATGCCTCTGGGCTCTGGGTTCTGCCCGGGCTCATCGACATGCACGTCCACCTGCGGGAGCCGGGCTACGAGTACAAGGAAGACATCGCCTCAGGCAGCCGTGCCGCGGCGGCGAGCGGGGTCACCACCGTGGTGTGCATGCCCAACACCGACCCGGTCAACGACAACCCTTCGGTAACCCGGTACATCGTGGAGAAGGCCCGCCATACCTCGCTGGTCCGCGTGCTCCCCGCAGGGGCCATTACCCGGGAACTCAAGGGCACGGACCTCTCGGAGATGGGGCTCATGAAGGATGCCGGCATCGTGGCGGTGACAGACGACGGCAGGAGCGTGGCCGACTCTTCGGTGATGCGCAGGGGCATGGAGTACGCCGCCACCTTCGGCCTGCCGGTGATCACCCACTGCCAGGATGCGCACCTGGGGGCCTCCGGGGTGATGAACGAGAGTGAGCTCTCCTCCCGGCTGGGCCTGCCGGGCATCCCGGGCGCGGCCGAAGAGATCATGATCTCCCGCGACCTGCACCTGGCCCGGTACACCGGGCTCCCGGTCCACATCACCCACATCTCCACCGCCACCGGCCTGGAGCTCATCCGGCAGGCCAGGCTCTCCGGGGTGCAGGTGAGCTGCGACGTGACCCCGCACCATCTCCTGCTCACCGAGGAGCGGGTGCGCGGTTATGACACCAATGCCAAGATGTATCCCCCGCTGAGGACCGAACAAGACCGGCTCGCCCTGATCGAGGGCATACGGAGCGGGGTGGTGGACTGCATCGCCACGGACCATGCCCCTCATGCCAGGGACGAGAAGGACCTGGATTTCGACCTGGCTCCCTTTGGGGTCATCGGGCTGCAGACCCTGCTTCCTGCCGTCCACCGGCTGCACCGTGAGCACGGGATCCCCTTCAGCGAGCTCCTGGCGCGCATCACCGTAAACCCCGCGCGCGTCCTGGGCATCGACGGGGGAAGCCTTTCTCCGGGATCCCGGGCCGATGTGGTTCTCTTCGATCCGCAGGCGCGGTGGGTGTTTACCCAAGAGCAGGTTCTCTCCAAGTCGGCCAACTCGCCGTTTCTCGGTTGCGAGTTCACGGGCAGGGTCGTCCGCACGATCGTACAGGGCCGCACCGTCTACCGGCTCTAGGCGCTGCAGGAACTTTCTTTGGCGGGTGTGGTATTTTTTAAAGCTTCGTGGCTGTGAGCCTCTGGTCCTCGCGACCCGGCAGGGAAGAAAGGGCCTTCAAGACCCGCACCCTCTACCGGAGGCGCGGCGGACTCAGGATGCGAGGCCTTCCTGCACGATCATCCTAGAGACGTATTGCGCGATGGCCAGGCACGAGGTGAGGCCGGGCGACTCGATCCCGACGAGGTTGATCAACCCGGGAAGGCCCCTCCCGGATTCGTGAGCGATGACAAAGTCCCGCTGCGGGCCGCCGGGCGCCTGGAGCTTCGGCCGGATGCCCGCGGTGTCCGGCGAGAGGTCCTCGATCTCGAGGAAGGGCAGCAGGCTCCGTGCGCTCTCGAAGAAGGCCAGTGCATGGAGGGGGTCCACATCATAGGAGAGAGACCTGACCGCAAACGCATTGGGCCCCAGGCGCAGGGAGCCGGCGAGGTCCTTGGTGGCATGGATACCCAGGCCCGCGAGGTTGCGCTCCGGGATGGGGTAGACCATGCCGCGGACGAGGCCCTGCTTTCGAGGATGCACCCGGAAGTATTCCCCCTTGACCGGATGGATGCGATAGCCTGCCCCGTCCGGATCGATGCCTGCCAGCGAGGCTGTCCGGTCGGCATCGAGCCCGCAGGCGTTAATCACGATCCGGGAGGCGAACCGGTAGCACTCCCCTCGGGGCCCGCAGGCCGTGCACACGAACCCTCCGGAGGATTTCTCAAGGGACACGAGCTCGGTGCGGTACAGGATGGGCGTCCCCTTATCCAGGCAGTGGGCCTCGAGCAGGCGCACGAGGCGATGCGAGTCCACGATCGCGGTGGTGGGAGAGAAGAGGGCGCACGTCCCGCCCACGTTCGGCTCGTGCTCGAGGAGCTCTTTCCTGCTCAAGATCCTCAAATCCCTCACGCCGTTTTCCAAACCCCTGCGGCATAGACGCTCAATGTCCTGCTCTTCGTCCGGGGAAGCGGCGACGATCACCTTTCCGGTCTGGCGAAAGGCCACCCCGAAAGAGGAGCAGAATTCCCGGAGCAGAACGTTCCCCTCGACGCAGAGCCTCGCCTTGAGGGAGGCGGGCGGGTAGTAGATGCCGGCGTGGATTACCTCGCTGCTCCGGGAGCTGACGCCCGTTCCCGGTGCGGACTCCTTTTCCAGGACCGCGAGCTGCACCGGGAGCGAGGAAAGCTCGCGGGCAACGGCCAGCCCCACCACGCCGGCGCCGACGACGGTGATGTCCACTTCGACCATGCATTTCTCTATAACAGGAAAGGGATACCGGAAAAACCTCTGGCTCTTATAATCCATTAATAGAGGTGAGGACGCCGGGAGGAGATCATCGGAAATAAACGCGGAGCGTGTCCGGTTCAGATGCCTGCTTCGGGAAGCACACAGCCCGCGCACGGAGGTCTCGCACGCGGTTCCGCTCTGGAAGAAGGTAAAGGATGGTCTTGATATCCTTGCCTGAAATCGGGACGCGTGCTATACACCAGTTAGTTCCCGGAATTCTCGATTCATTACTAAAATACTTGGAGGATGCCATGGATATCAGAGACAAGGTTCCGGCAATCAGAGTCGCCATCAGGGGAGCCAATGGGAGGATGGGCCTGCAGGCAATCTATGCTTCCATGGAGAACAATGAAGACATACTCGTCCGGGCCAGGCAGGGGCAGCTCCGGGATGACGATGTCTGGATCGATGTCGTGTATGGAGCGTTCACCGCGGACATCCCGACCGTGCAGCAGCTGCTCGCAGGGGTTTTGCGCTCCGAGAAAAGCAAGATCCTCGAAGGCTATGACAAGGACGGCCATCCGATCTACCGGCTCAAGTCTGACGGCAAGCACGAGCTCAGGACCAAGTACGTGGAGCAGACCCTTGCCGAGGAGCCCCAGAGGGACCATGTCATTCCCTTTGACCGGCAGGAGATCGTGGACACCCCCGAGGGGCTGCCGGCCATAAAGATCCTTTCCAAGGACAAGACAGAGG
>JBASVF010000169.1:0-19842 GCA_049275795.1 Desulfomonilia bacterium | reverse complement strand
GGTGCAGGTCGCCCTCGCGCTTGATGAAGATATCCATGGATACCTCGCAGAAGGGCTCCAGGGTGCCGGGAAACCGCTTCCGGCTGCGCTTGGCGCCCTTGGCGATGGCGTGCACGACGCCCTTGTCCCTGGTGAGCGCGCAGACGATCTTGTCGGATTCCATGAAGTCAATGCTGCTCAAGACGATTGCCTGGGTGCTCAGCCGGTTCATGAGGCTCAGACGAGAAACAGCACCGCAATGCCCAGGTAGGCGGTCACTCCCAGGATATCCATGGCCGTGGTCACGAAGGGGCCGGATGCCACGGCCGGGTCCTTGTTGAGCTTATAGAAGAGAATGGGCAGGAACGTGCCCATGAACGAGGCCAGGGACATGGAGATGAGGATGGCCAGCCCCACGATCATGCAGATGCGCAGCTCGTCGGGATAGAGGAAGTAGGCGATGAGGCCGAGCATGACCCCGAACATGGCGCCCAGCAGGACGCCCACGCCCATCTGCTTGATCACGATGCTCCTGAAGTTGGATGTCGAGGACGCGCCGGTTGCGATGCCGCGCACGATCAGCGCCACGGCCTGCGAGGCTACGTTGCCCCCCATTCCCAGGATGATGGGCATGAAGGCCGCCAGGCCCACCACTCTGCTGATGGTGGGCTCAAACCCCCTGATGAGGAAGGTGGCGAGCACCCCCCCCACCCAGCTGACAAAGAGCCAGGGAATGCGGGTAGAGGCGTTCCTGAGCACAGACGAGCTCAGCAGGTCCTCTTCGGCGCCGGCGAGCATGAACATGTCCTCGGTGGCCTCCTCCTCCATGATGTCCACGATGTCGTCCACCGTGATGCGTCCGAGCAGGACACCCTCCTCATCCACCACGGGCATGACCATGGAGTCGTACCGCTTGAACAGGTTTGCCACCTGCTCCTGATCCATGGTCACGGGGACCGTGAGAGGGTCGATGTCCATGATCTGTTCCATTGTGGCTTCCGGCTTCGAGAGAATGAGGTTCACCAGGGGCACGGCGCCCAGCAGGACCCGCCGGTTGTCCACCACGAAGACCATGTGGATGTTCTGGATCTCGGTATGGAGCCTGCGGATCTGGGCGATGACCTCGTCCACGGTGGCACCGGGCAGAGCGGAGATGAGCTCCCGCTGCATGATGCCGCCCGCGGTGTCCTCGGGGTATTTGAGCAGGGATTTGATGCTGTAGGAATCTTCAGGGCTGAGCTCGGCGAGGACCCGCTCGGCGCGCTCTGCATGGAGATCGCCCACCAGGTCGGCCGCATCGTCGGAATCCATATCCTGAACGATGCGCGCGAGCTCCTTGTCGGACATGCCGTCGATGACGTCTTCCAGCGACTCGCTGGAGAGCTCGGCGATCACCTCGGAGGCGGTTTCCACATCCAGGAGCACGAAGAATTTTCCCCGCGACTCCTCGTCGAGAGCCTCGATGAGCTCGGCAATCTCCACGGGCTTGAGATCGTGGAGCATGTCGATGATGTGGAACTCCCAGCCTTTTTCGATATACTCTTGCAGCTGCTTTACATCGGTAGCCTTTGCCGGCATACAAATCCTCTCACGGGCAGCGCACACGGGCGCACTGTCGAAAAGCTCCTAGGAATCTGCTGGGAAGGTATCAGGGGCGGTCCAGGCAATCGCGGGCATGCGGCCTGCACCCGCCTCCTCCTGCCCGGCTGTTCCCCGGCAGGTTTTCATGGTGAAGCCGAAGATGACGATCAGCAGGAAGATGGCCACGAAAATGATCACGATGCGCTGCAGGGTGAGGCTCTCGACGTGGGTGTTCTTCATGAACCGGCTGTGGATCTCTTCCTTTTTTCCATGGGCCGCAAGGGTCTCGTCCAGGTGGCTCACCAGCTCCTCTTCGTTCATGTCGAACTCCTTGCTGATGACCTGGAGAAAGCCGCGCAGAAAGGCCCTGGGGGGGAGTACGTCAACCTGATCTTCCTCGAGGAATTTCAGGGTCTGGGCGGATATTTTTGTCCTTTGCTCGATATCCTTGAGCGAAACGCCTCGCTGCTCCCGCTCCCTCTTGAAATACTGTCCAAGTGTGAGCTTTTCATCAGACATCAACGCACCCCTCCTTTTTTGTCCCCTTATCACGACATGCCATTCGAGGCAAGAAATATGACCTCGCAGAACCTCTGGTTGCATACAGGGAAAAGCCTTGCCAGGCGGCCGCAAAAAGGACTCTTGAACTGACCGGACGTGCTGCCTCTTCATGCATTGACTATTCTCTGCATATGAGGTTAGCCTTGGGATGAGGATAGCAAATAAACGAAGCAAAGAAAGGTCCGTCCCTTACGCGGGAGACCGGGATGCGCGTTCTTGAGCACCCCTGGCGCTCGTCGGGACGTATGGTACTCATGAGCCAGCGAGACTGCGCACTCCTGTATTCGGTGAGCAAGCCTGCCCGCTATATCGGCGGAGAGGTCAACGAGGTGATCAAGCCCGAGGGCGAGGTTCAGGCCAGGTTTGCTCTGGCCTTTCCGGACACGTACGAGATCGGCATGTCCCATGCCGGGCTCAAGGTGCTCTACCACATCCTCAACGCGATCCCCGGCATCTGGGCGCAGCGGGCCTTCGCGCCCTGGCACGACATGGCCGAGGCGATGCGCTCAAGCGGGATGGAGCTCGACAGCCTGGAGGAAAAGCGGCCCCTTCGCCTTTTCGACGTGGTGGGGTTTTCGCTGCTCTACGAGCTTTCCTACACCACGGTGGTCCGGATGCTCAGGCTATCGGGTATCCCCGTGCACGCCTGCGAGCGATCCAAAAGCGATCCCATCGTGATCGCCGGCGGCACCTGCACCGTCAACCCGACCCCGTTCGAAGAGTTCTTCGACCTCATCGTCATCGGCGACGGAGAGGAGGTGGTGGAGGAGATGGCGAGGATATGCATCCAAACGAAGGACCGGGGCGAGCGGCTCGATGCCATGGCCCTGATCGAGGGGGTGTATCGCCCGGGCAGGCAGGCAAATCCCAGGCGAAGGATCCTCGCCGACCTCGATGCTCGTCCCTTTCCTGCGAAAACCGTGCTGCCGCACGTATCCATCGTGCACGACCGCATCGGGGTCGAGGTGGCCCGCGGGTGCACCCGGGGCTGCCGGTTCTGCCAGGCGGGCATGATCTACCGGCCCTACCGGGAGCGGTCTCTCCCTTCGGTCATGGAAACCCTGCGCGGCTCGCTCAAGGCCACCGGGTACGACACCATCGCCATGCTCGCCCTCTCCATCACGGACTTGAGCTACATCAACGCGATCATGGAGTCGCTTTTCTGCCCTTCCCGCGAGGTGTCCATCGGCATCCCCTCCCTGAGGGTGGAAGGCATCACCAGGCAGGTGGCAGAGTTCATCTCTTCGGTCAGGAAACCGGGGTTCACCATGGCGCCCGAGGCCGCCACCACGAGGCTCAGGCAGGTGATCAACAAGGGAAACACCGAGGAGGACCTCTTCCGGAGCGTATCCATCATCCGCGAGCTGGGATGGAAGGCGCTCAAGCTCTACTTCATGGCCGGCCTGCCCACAGAGCGCCACGAAGACATAGAGGCCATCTGCACGCTCTCCCGCGCCCTTGCCTCCCGGTTCAAAGGCGGGATCACCATCAGCGTATCCGGGTTCATTCCCAAGCCGTTCACCCCTTTCCAGTGGCAGGAGCAGATATCGCCCGAGGCCAACACGGAGATCGTGCGCTACCTGCAGAAAAATCTTCGCCAGAAAAATCTGTCGCTCAAGTGGCAGGAGCCTGTGCTTACCTTCCTGGAAGGCGTGTTCGCCCGTGGAGACCGCCGGCTCTCCCGTGTCATCGAGGAGGCCGAGGCCGCAGGCGCATACCTGGACGGATGGGGAGACACCCTCAACACCCGTGCGTGGGAGCAGGCCTTCGAAAGGGCCGGGGTCGACCCGATGCAGTATCTCGCCTCCCGCGATACCGAGACCCCGCTTCCCTGGGAATTTGTCGATGCCCACATCGAGCGGTCCTTCCTCCTGAAGGAGCTCAAGCGCGCGCTTGAGGGTGTGTCCACCCCGGACTGCAGGCAGGAGGGCTGCGCGGGATGCGGCGTGTGCAAGGAGGGGATCTCGAACATCATTCACCCGGAAACAGCCCCTGACCCCCTCTTCCATGCCGCCCCGAAGCAGGAGCCGAAGCCCTATCTCCTGCGGTTCGCCAAAGAGGGCGGGATGCGGTTCGTCTCTCCCCGGGATTTCCAGGAGACGATCAAGCGCGCAGTCCGGCGCGCGGGCTTGAGCGCCGTGTACACCAGGGGCTACAGCCCCACCATGAAGCTGAGCATGTCTCCTCCTCCCTCGTTCGGAATCGCCTCCGAGGGCGAGTACGTTCAGATCGAGCTCAAGGATGACCTCGATCCCGGCCAGGTCCTTTCGCGGCTCAACGCGGTGTTGCCTGCCGGCATGCGAGTGATATCGTGCACGCAGGAGAAGATCGGGCGGCCCTATGCCTTCGTGTACCGCACGAGCCGGCCTTTCTCGCTTCAGCTCGAGCCGGGAGCGGTTCTGGAAAAAGGAGGCTCGTCCCTGGCAGTGAAGGACTTCCTGGCCTATCACGACGAGACCAGCCTGACCATCCTCGTGCGGGGCGGACGGACGATCTCGCCCGTGGCAATCCTCCAGGCCTTTTCCAGCGACGCCCCGGAAGCCTGGGAGATAACCAGGGTCGATACCCTCTTTGCCGGCTGAACGCCAGGTTCTATACCAGGCACGAACGGCCTGCGCCCTTACGCTCTTGATATGCCGCCCTGCAACCATTAAAAGAAGGAAGTACAGCCCATAGCTTCACCCGCGTGGGGACAGAAGGAGGAGAGGCATCCCATGGATCAGACGCTTCGAAACAAGTCATGCTGCTCATGCAGCGGCTCCGGCAAACCCACGGAGTACCGGGACCCGGTCTGCGGCATGGTCACCACGGACCCGGAGGCGTACATCCCGTATGAGTACCGGGGCAAGACCTATTACTTCTGCAGCCGGCACTGCCTGGAGTCTTTTCGGAACGATCCGGAAAAATATCTCGGCGGGGCAAGAGATGCCGCTTCGGCCGGCGCAGGGATGTACTGCTGCCCCATGCACCCCGAGGTACAGAGCCCAGGCCCGGCCGCCTGCACCAAGTGCGGAATGGCCCTGGAGCCCGTTGTGCCCTCCATCCACCCGGGCAAGACCCAGTGGACCTGCCCGATGCACCCGGAGATCGTCCAGGACGCTCCGGGCAACTGCCCCCTGTGCGGGATGGCGCTCGAGCCGGTAATGCCGGTCGAGGCCGGTGAAGAAGAGAACGCGGAATACTCCTCCATGAAGAGCCGCTTCCTGGTGAGCGCAGCCCTGAGCATCCCGCTCATGCTCATCGCCATGAGGCCCATGTATCCCGGCGGCTCCCTGCTCGATACCCTGGCCACGGCAAGAACCTGGCTGTGGGTCGAGCTTCTCCTTGCAACGCCGGTAGTCCTCTGGGGCGCCTGGCCTTTCTTCGTTCGGGCATGGCAGTCTCTGGTGAACAAGAGCCTCAACATGTTTACCCTCATCGGGCTCGGGGTGGCGGTGAGCTACGGCTACAGCCTGGTGGCAACGCTCTTTCCCGGCATTTTCCCCGAGTCGTTCCGGGGCATGGATGGCACGGTCGAGGTATACTTCGAGGCGGCGGCGGTGATTACCACCCTGGTGCTGCTGGGCCAGGTCCTGGAGCTCAAGGCCCGGAGCAAAACCGGCGAGGCGATCCGGTCACTGCTGCGCCTGACGCCCAACACGGCTCGGAGAATCACTCCGGACGGGCTTGAGGAGGACGTGCCGCTCGAGATGATCCATCCCGGGGACCGGCTCAGGGTGCTTCCCGGGGCAAAGGTTCCTACCGACGGGACCGTGCTGGAAGGCTTCAGCAGCGTTGACGAGTCCATGATCACCGGCGAGTCCATGCCCGTGGAAAAGAGCCCGGGCGATACGGTGGTGGGCGGAACCGTCAACGGGAACGGAACCCTGGTGATGAAGGCCGAGCGGGTTGGGGCCGAGACCCTGCTGGCCCAGATCGTATCGCTGACCGCCCAGGCCCAGAGGTCCCGCGCCCCCATCCAGCGGCTGGCGGATACGGTGTCGGGGTACTTCGTCCCGGCCATCGTGCTAGTGGCGATCCTTACCTTCGGGCTGTGGTCCTGGCTCGGGCCGGACCCGAGGTTCACCTTTGCCATCATTGCCTCGGTCTCGGTGCTCATCGTGGCATGCCCTTGCGCCCTGGGGCTTGCCACCCCCATGTCCGTTATGGTGGCCACGGGCAGGGGAGCTACCATGGGCCTGCTCTTCAGGAACGCCGAGGCCATCGAGACCCTCGGAAGGATCGACACCCTGGTGGTGGACAAGACCGGGACGCTCACCCTCGGCAAGCCCACCCTGACCCACGTGCAGGCGCTTACGGGATGGGACGAAGAAGCCATCCTGGCCTATGCGGGCAGCATCGAGCAGGCAAGCGGCCACCCCCTGGCAAGGGCCGTGGTTGAAGGGGCACTCTCCCGTAAGGTCAGGCTCAGCGGCGTGGACGAGTTCATTGCCCTGCCCGGGAAAGGCGTGAAGGGATTTGTGTCGGGCAGCCGGGTCGTCCTGGGCAGCCCGGCCTTTCTCAAGGAAGAGGGCATCCCCACTGACGAGCTCGAGCAGAAGGCGAAGGAGGCCCGCCAGAACGGGCAGACCATCGTCTTCGTTGCGGTGGACGGCAAGCCCGCCGGAATTCTCGGCGTATCAGACCCCATAAAGGATACCGCCTTCGAAGCGATCTCCACTCTGCACCGCCGGGGCATCCGAATCGTGATGCTCACGGGCGACCATGCCGAAACCGCCCATGCCGTGGCCGGGCGGCTCGGAATCGACGAGGTGATCGCCGAGGTCCTTCCGGCAGACAAGGAATCCGTGGTGAGAAGGTTGCAGGAGCAGGGCTCGATCGTGGCCATGGCAGGTGACGGCGTAAACGATGCCCCGGCGCTCGCGAGAGCCCACGTGGGCATCGCCATGGGGCACGGGTCGGACATCGCCATGGAGAGCGCCCAGGTTACCCTGGTCAGGGGAGAGCTCACGGGCATCGCATCGGCCATTCTCCTGAGCAGGGCCACCATGCGCAACATCAAGCAGAACCTGTTCTTTGCGTTCATCTACAATGCGCTCAGTGTTCCCATCGCGGCCGGAGTGCTTTACCCCTTCCTGGGAATTCTGCTCTCTCCCATGATCGCTGCAGCCGCAATGAGCGTGAGCTCGGTATCGGTCATCGGCAACTCCCTGAGGCTCAAAGGTGCGAGGATCTCCATTTGAGCCTGCTGGCTTTTACGGCCCGGCCGCCATGCATGGAAGGACCCTCCACTCCTGAGCACCAGGGGCGGCGTGCGGCCGACCTGCCTGCGAAAACACTTGCCAGGAGGAGAAAAAGAAGATAATTGGACCAGGAGAATGAAGCGGAGGAACGCAAGAGGACTTACAAGGGCCTTTTTCTTGAAATGAACTGGTATGATGCATGCCCGGGAAAGGTTTAGCGGGCTGTTTTCCTGGAGAGTTGAACTCATTGTCGATGGAATGTTCTTTTCCCGGCTCTAACAGCCGGATCATGGAGATGAACCTGTTTGTTGTGTGGTGATCCTGCCGGGGCTTGAGAAACGCCGGGGCAGGCCTAGGGCACTCACCCCCCGTACGGGGGCGGGTCGTAAGGGCCATTGTCCTCTCGCGGCAGCGGTTGGGGGAACAGCTTTAGCGTATCGATCTCCCTGCCGGAGCAGAAGCAGATGCAGACAGGATCATCCATCGAGAAGAGATACCCCGACCATGGCAGGCGGTTTGAGGCTGCCGGAGGCGGCGCGAGTTCCCCTGGGGGTTCCGCGGCGGATTGCGGGCTCAACGGGCTGTCCCCACCATTGACGGCCCAGCCCTTCGTCCCTGCCGTCCGGCTTCATGAGATCTTCGATTTGCCCACCGTCTTCCCGGGCGCTTCGCCCACCCCCTTCAACCGGCAAGGATCTCGTTTCGAGACCGCGGCCGCGGTGCCTGCGGCTCTGACGTCCTCAAGCTCATCCTCAAGCTTGAAAGAGGAGATCTCCCGTGAATGCCAGCGGGCCGGAACGGCCTTGGAGGCCGGCGGCCGCCGGTGCCGATCATCCGTGCACAACCTTGCACGGGAGCTTCCCCCGAACCTTCCTGAATTGAGGACACGGGCCGAGTCCATAGGCAGGGCCGTGGACCTGGGCATTGAATCGGGTCAGCGAATCACCCTGGACAACTGTCCCGGGCCGCTGGACGATCCCGGCCTTGCCGCCATGAGGCGGCAGGTCGAGGACTTCGAGGAGAGAACCGGGATCAGGATGAGCCATCGTGCCGATTTCCGGGATATTCCTATCAGGCCGGATCGGTCGAACCCGGTGTTCCGCATCTTCCAGGAGGCTCTCACCGCGACTGCCCGGCGTGCCCGGGCCACCCGGGTGCAGATGACTGCGGCTGCATCGGGCGGTATCCTTGAGATGGCCCTGCTGATCAACGGGACCGGGAGCACCGGGGAGCAGGTGCGAAATCAGAAATCCTGCGGGCTCAGGGGGATCCGTGAGCGCGGATCCTTCAGCGGCGGCAAGGCAAGCATAACCGGAGAGGCAGACAGCGGGACCGCGGCAGCGGTCTCCATCCCCATGGATATTGCGAGGGTTCACGATGATACGAGTGCTTGTGGCTGACGATCACCCCATTGTCCGAGAAGGGCTGAAGCAGATTCTCTCGGGCACCGAGGATATCATGGTAAAGGGCGAAGCCGAGACCGGGCAGGCTGTCCTTGCCTGTGCGGCCAGGGATCATTACGACGTGGTGGTCCTGGACCTGTCGATGCCCGGCAGAGACGGTTTCGAGGTCCTTCGGGAGCTCAAGCAGCGCAATCCCAGGCTGCCCGTGCTCATCCTGAGCATGCATCCCGAGGAGCACTACGCTGTAAGAGTTATCAGGGGAGGGGCATCGGGATATCTTACAAAATCGAGCGCTCCGGATGAGCTCATTTCGGCCATCCGGAGGGTGGCGTCAGGGAGGAAATACATCAGCCCCAACCTGGCGGAGCGGCTGACCTATGAGCTCGACCGCGATGCAGACAAACCCCTCCATGAAACTCTGTCCGACCGGGAATACCAGGTGATGTTCATGATATCCAAGGGCAAGTCGATCAAGGAAATCGCCGAGGAGCTGGGGTTGAGCGCAAAGACGGTAAGCACCTATCGATCGAGAATCCTTGAGAAGATGAATCTGAAGAGCAACGCCGAGATCGTGCTCTATGCCGTCCGGAACAAGCTCATCGACTGAAATTCGCCCTCTTCCTCCCGGTAGCCTGCCGTCGGCGGGAGGTTCGGCTGCAGGGGCCAAGTGCGCGGCAGTGATGTATGAAGCATGAATGCAAGACAGGCAATGTAAGGTTTACCCTACACGAGCATGAGATTTTTTACCACATTCCCAGTTGAATAATTCTGATTTACAGACTGACAACAATACTATAAAGCAAGATACAACAAGTGTTGTTCTGACCTCCTTTACGCCAGAAGAGGGGACAAGTCCTCTCGTGCTTTGTCCTTCAACCCTTATGTCTTCTGGCCTTTTTTTGCCCTGATCGCAAAGCCCTGCCGGCCGGCTGCTCAATGGCATTCAACCTGTTGTTTTCTCTGGATATATTCTTTCGCAAGCTTGGGAGCCGAAGGCCAGGCCGCGCTTGTCCGGCGCGGCGCATCGCCGGGGCTGCCCCAAGACCGGGGGATTGAGGGCCGGGATGCACCCGGCATCCGGATCCGAGCGGGACCGGCTGCCCCCAGACCAGCAGCAGCGCGTTTCGGCGGATACGAGAGGGTGTGACTGCCTTTCAAAATGGGGCGGCGCCCGAAGCCGGCTGCAGTCCCGTACATGCAAAGGAGGGCCAGGCTTTTTAATCTGGCTTTGTCTGTGGTGCGACCGGGGCGGGCAAAACCGGCGGATTGGCCTTTCCTCATGCCGGTGGAGGCTCTTTCGTGCTTGGTCGTGTGGGCAGCCGCATGCCTCGGTTCGCGCAAGGGTGCTCTACGGCAAACCGGCGTTGATCTCGGAGAGAAATCCGGAAGGAACCTGGAAGACCTCGCGGCCGTAGATCGTCCGCTGACGGGACCACGACAGGGTGACCTCCTGCCTTGCGCGGGTTATCCCCACGTAGAGCAGCCTGCGCTCCTCCTCGATCTCGCGGCTGGTCTCCATGGACCTGCTGTGGGGAAGGAGGCCTTCTTCCAGGCCGAGGATGAACACGTGGTCGAACTCCAGACCCTTGGACATGTGGAGGGTCATCACGCTGATGCTCTCGCCCGCATCCTTATCCACGGCGCTCACGAGCGCCTTCTCTTCCAGGTATGCGCCGATATCCCACCAGTCCTGGGCGCTGGCCACGAGCTCCCTGATGTTGTTCAGCCGGTCTTCGGCATCGATCTCGATACTGAGCGCGTCCTCGTAGCCGGTGACCTGGAGGATGTCCTTGAGCAGCAGGGCGACATCGCCCCTGCCCAGGCGCGAGACGAGCTCCCGGTATATCCTGGCAAAGGCCTGGAGTCCCTTGAGGCCAGCTCCCCTGACCACCTGCTTTTCCACCGCCTCCTCGATCGCCTCCAGGGGCGCCTGCCCCCGCGCCCTGGCATAAGCCTTGAGCGCAGCCAAGGTCTTCTCGCCTATGCCGCGAGCGGGAACGTTGATGATGCGGTCCAGGGCCTCGGTATCGGCCGGATTTACCAGGATCCGCACGTAGGCAAGGAGATCCTTGATCTCCCGCCTCTCGTAGAAGCGCATGCCCCCGTAGACCGTGTAGGGGATCCTCCTTCGCACCAGGGCCTCTTCGATGACGCGGGACAGCGAGTTGACCCGGTAGAACACCCCGATGCACCGCGGGCTCACCCCGGAGCTGATCAGGTCTTCGATGGCCAGGGCCGTGTGGAGGGCCTCGCTCTCGTCGTCCATGTACTCGCAGACCCTGATATCCTTGCCGCTTCCCTGCACCGACTTGAGGGTCTTTGGCGCACGGTGCCGGTTGTTGGAGATGAGCGCCGAGGCGGCCGAGAGGATCTCCTGGGTTGAACGATAGTTCTGCTCCAGCACGATCACCTTGGCCTGGGGGAAATCGTCGCGGAACTTCAGGATATTGCCCACGTCGGCGCCCCTCCATCCATAGATGGACTGGTCATCGTCTCCCACCACGCAGATATCGGTGCTGTCTCCGACGAGGTTCATGAGCAACAGGTACTGGGCAGCGTTGGTATCCTGGTACTCGTCCACCAGAATGTGGCGAAAGCGCTTCCGGTACTTTTCTCTCACGTCTTCGAACATCGCGAAGAGCTGCGAGGGGACATAGAGCAGGTCGGCGAAATCGAAGGCCTTGTGCTCCCGCTTCCTCCTCTCGTAGAGTTCGAGGACCGGGAGCGGGTCGAAGGCGTAGTTTCCCGCGAGCTCGTCGAGGTCCTTCATGGTGTCCCTGGCGTAGTTGGCGAGCCAGGAAAGGGATGCGTCGATCCCTCGCTCGGCCTTGATGCCCAGCTCGCGCACGCACTTGCCCATGAGCGAGCGTTGATCCGCCTCGTCATAGATCACGAACGTGGAGGGATAGCCCAGTCGATGGGCCTCCTGCCTGAGGAGCCAGGCGCCGAAGGCATGGAAGGTGCCGGCCCAGGGGAGTGCGTCGGACCTTCCCAGGATCGATGCGAGCCTTGTCCTCATCTCTCCGGCAGCCTTGTTGGTGAAGGTGAGGCACAGGATTTCCCGGGGAGCGATGCCCTGGGAGATGAGGTGCGCCACCCGGTGCACGATGACCCGGGTCTTACCCGAGCCGGCGCCGGCAAAGAGGAGCAGGGGGCCCCCCATGTGCTTTACCGCCTTTGCCCGCTGGGGGTTGAGCCCATCCAGTATCCGGTCCTTCATGCGCCGGCCTCCTTCAGGACCACCTTTTCGCCCTCCACCGGGGGCTTTCTCACGAGCTCCCCCTTCAAGGCAATAAAGCCGGTCGGTATCTCGAAGACCTCGCCAGGTCTGATCCTAACCTTGTGCTGCCCGTCGACCCGCATACCCTTCAGCACGAACTCCCGCATGGAGCCGTCCGAGGCGAGCAGCTCGGCCTGCATGCCTTCGATCAGGGGATTGCGGGCCTCGAACACGGTCACGCTCCCTTTTGACTCCAGCACCTTTGCAGCCAGGTGGTGGGTATGCTCGTAGCCGGAAAACTCGTAATTGATGCCCGTCTCCGGCGGGGCTCCCAGGAAAAAGCCGGTGAAGTACCGCCGGTTGCTGACCTTGCCCAACTCCTCGAGCCACTCGGGCCTCACGGTATACGCCCCGGGGTTTTCCCGGTACGCATCCCTGGCCTTTCGGTAAACCCGGAGCACGGTGGCGATGTAGAGCGAGGTGCGGCTTCTGCCCTCGATTTTGAGCCCGTCGAGCCCCAGGGCCATGACCCGGTCCATGACCGGCAGCAGGCACAGGTCGCGCGAGTTGTAGAGAAAGGTGTAGCCCTCATGCTCCTCCACGGGCATGTACTCGCCTTGCCTGGTTCGCTCCATAAGGGCGTAGTCCCACCTGCAGGGCTGGGCGCACTGTCCCTGGTTTGCATCGCGGCCGCAGAGGTAGTTGCTGATGAGGCACCGGCCGGAAATCGAAACGCAGACGCCCCCGTGCACAAAGATCTCCAGCTCGGCCGTCGTATTTGCCCGGATGGTTCGGATCTCTTCGCAGGAGAGCTCCCGGGCCAGGATGATCCTGCTCACGCCCAGCTCGGCCCAGGCCCGGACAGCACGGGAGTTCACGGTATTTGCCTGGGTGCTCAGGTGCACGGCCATTTCCGGCGCCAGCTCCCGCACCAGGCTCAGGACACCGAGGTCCGCCACGATGAGTGCATCAACCCCGGAGCCGGCGGCCTGCTCTATAATCGGTGGCAGTTCCTCCATCTGCGCATCGTGCGGATAGGTGTTCAGCGTCAGGTATACCCGCACCCCCCGTTCATGCGCATAGCCCACCGCGCCGGGGAGCTCCTCGATCGCGAAGTTCCTCGCCCCGGCCCTGAGGTTGGTCTTGCCTCGCACCCCGAGATACACGGCGTCCGCGCCGTAGAGGCACGCTGTCTCCAGGTGTTCCATGTTGCCCGCAGGGCAGAGGATCTCAGGGATTATCATGGCAGGAATGATATAGCTCATGAACCGGGAGTACACAAGGCGCAATCGCCGGGCTGGGAGACGGTTCACGCGCGCATGAATGCTCGTCATTTCTGGTCGTACGCCGCCCCCGCCCATCCCGGGAAGGTTGCGGCACGGAGCCTGGAGCGGGCCCGCTCCCCATCGTTGTGCCTACAGGTTACCTGGGACCTTCATCGCAGGCCGTCATCGCACCCCCATGCCAGGTGTCGGCAGACAGAGCGAAGCTGGCGGATCGCTGGGAGAGCATCGGGCTTGTCCTGGGCACCGTGAGTCGGGTAAGGATTCGTCTCTTCCATCCGGCGGAAATCCCCGGCTGCAGGCCGGGCGCCGGCAACATTTCCCTTGACTATCCACCCCTCTGTGTTTAATTAACCACCCATGCCCTCGTAGCTCAGGGGATAGAGCACAGGATTCCTAATCCTGGTGTCGCAGGTTCGATTCCTGCCGGGGGCACTTGAAAATCAACCTATTATAACGCCCAACAATCAGCCTCCAAGACATGGTTTATGCCATGTAAGCACTTCGTAAGCAGTTGAGAGAGTATATTCCGCCGAATCCTCATCTATAGCAGCTAAGACTCGATCTGACAGTTCATTGTATCTTTGAAGTACGATCTGGCCGGATCTTAAGATCTCAAACGGTCATAAGCCCTCTCAGTACCTTCCTTGAAATATTTTGTATTTATTTGACGTAAATCAATCTTATCCAAATAGTTTTAGGGTAACAGGCTGTCAGAACATGATCGAATTCAAAGCAGGAGGTGTAGTATGAAACCCACGGAAGAACTGGCTCATGAGCACAAGGTAATTACCCATGTACTGAATGTTGTCGCAGTTGAGGCCGAAAGATTGAAAAATGCCGGGAAGATCGATTCCGCGCTTATTGAAAAGATGCTCGATTTCTTCCGGAACTTCACTGACAAATGCCATCATGCAAAGGAAGAAAAGCACCTTTTCCCCATGCTCGAGCGCAGAGGCGTGCCGCGGGACAAAGGCCCTGTCGGAGTCATGCTGGCCGAGCACAATGAGGGCAGGAGGCTTCTCTCGAACATCAGCGAATTGCTCCCCGCTGCAACGAACGGTGACAGCGATGCCGTCATGTCCATTGCAGTGGATCTGGCCGCATATGTGACACTGCTCGAAAAACACATTCAGAAAGAGAACGAGGTGCTTTTCCAGATGGCTGACCGGGTTCTCACAGCCGAGGACCAGAACCATCTCGAAGCTGCGTTTGCAAGGGTCGAAAAGGAAGAAACCGGTGAAGGGATTCATGAAAAATATCATGCTCTTGCCCATGAGATTTCAGATTCACTCAGCAGGCGATGATAAGCCAACCATTATGATACGAAAATGAAGGCCGGAATGAACGTGTGTTTCCGTGTGCGGTTACGTGCATGACCCCGACTCCGGTGACAATGAAACAGACGTTCCGGCTGGGACATTTTTACTCCCTGCCGGATGATCGGGCCTTACCCGGTGTGCGGTACAGGGAAAAGCGGGGTCTCTTCAGAGTGAACCGTTCCGGAATCTGATAGAGTTTATGTATCTTCGTCAAGGTCTGATCCGAAAGGAAGTGATGCCTTCGCGGCAAAGACCAGCGCTGTCCTTGCCAAGGGCTGGCGAAAGTCCATGGAGAAAGCCTTGGAAAGATCGCCATCGGCGAGATCGAGGTAGAACAAATGGATTACCCGGGAACCCAGGACACCCGCTGCGTGGGCAATCATGGGGTGTCATTGCCAACAACGCTTCTCCAATCCCGCCTTCTTCAACCGCTTCCTGGACCCGGCCATGCTCGATGAGTCAATCAATGACCAATTATAACAATGTGTTGTAACATTTTCCCAGAATTGCTCTTTAATGTCTATTAATATGATGGTAATAGTAGTATCTGTGTGAATGGTAACGAAAGAGGCTCTTACACGGCCTCCATAACAGAAGGGTATGGCGATGAAAAACACCGAATCTCTGGGAATCATGCCGGCGAGGAACAGCGCCAATCATTTTGGACAGCAGGCGATCATTGATGTGATCGAGCAACTCAGCTCCTCAGAATCCTGCAAGGTCTTATCCTTCCGAAGCAATCACGATATGCCCATGCCCTCGGTACAAACCCTCGGCGATATCATGGACAGCCTGCGTTCCATACTCTTCCCGGGCTACTTCGGGACGGCGGAACTCAAGGTCGAGACAATGCAGTACCATGTCGGATCGACCCTGGATTGGGTATTCAGGCGGCTCTCCGAGCAGATCTTGAGGGGAATGTGGTTCAGGGGGGCAGATTGCCAGAGTGATCCGGAAAGTTGCTGGGTCGAAAGATCACAGCTGTTGACAGCCCGGTTCATCCAGAGCCTTCCGAATATCCGCCGTCTGCTGTCCACGGACGTACAGGCGGCTTTCGAGGGAGACCCTGCCGTTGACAACCAGGGGGAGATAATCTTCTGCTATCCGAGTATTCGGGCGCTCACCAACTACCGGGTCGCGCATGAACTCTACAAGCTGGGAATTCCCCTGATTCCGAGGATCATCACGGAAATAGCGCATTCCGAGACCGGGATCGATATCCATCCCGGCGCAGAGATCGGCGAATACTTCTTCATGGACCACGGCACGGGAATCGTCATCGGCGAAACCAGCATCATTGGAAACCATGTGCGAATCTATCAGGGGGTAACCTTGGGGGCCAAGAGCTTTCCGCTCGACGAAAACGGGTTCCCTATAAAGAAGATCCCCAGGCACCCGATCGTGGAAGACAACGTCACCATTTATTCCGGTGCGACCATCCTCGGGCGCATCGTAATCGGGCGCGGCTCGGAGATCGGCGGAAATGTCTGGGTAGATCACGATGTCCGGCCCGGATCGAAAATCGTGCAGGGCAAAGCAGAAGAGACGATCTTTCGGGGAGGAGGGGAAGGGATTTGATCAAAAACCTTCCGGTAATCACGATGGATGAGAAGACGTACAGCATCTTTCCGGTCAAGGAGATCATAAGATCCGGCGATACCTTGGAGTTCCGGGAAAAGGAGAAACTGGTAATCGGCGAGATATCCCTGAAGATATTCATCGACGCTGTTGAATATGCCTCCCTGCTCTGCCTCAACCAGTATCCCGAAGAACTCGCCCTCGGGTTTCTCTTCAGCGAGGGGGTCATCGACTCGATGGACGATGTGTCCAGCATCTCCTATAACGAGCGGCTCTTTTCCGTGATGATCAACCTGGCTCCCGGCAAGGCCGTTGACCGGTGCGAGAGCCTCAGGAGCATGACCTCGGGGTGTGGAAGATGCTTTACCTACATTAACCCTTTGAAGCAGGACAAGTTCCAGGCCATACCCATCCATGAGAGATTCCCCGTCATCGACCTCTTGAACGCCATGGAAGAATTTGAGGGGCGTTCCGAGCTTTTTCGAGGTGTAGGCGGCGTGCACAGCGTGCTGCTCCATCATGAGGCGTTCTCGGTCTTCAGCGAGGACATCGGACGCCACAACTGCTTCGACAAGATCGCGGGCATCCTGCTCAAGAACGGGAAGATGGGTCTTGCCGGGAGCAGTGCCATCTTCGTGAGCGGCAGGATCTCTTCCGAGATCCTTACCAAGGTGATACGCATGGGTGTACCGGTGGTCGTGTCACGGTCGACGCCGACGGCGGCAGCCGTTCATCTCGCGCAGAAGTATCAGGTGGCCCTCCTTGGATACGCCCGCCGCAATTCCGGGATCATCTATGCAGGTCATGAGCGCCTGAGCTGAAGGCCCGGTTCGTCACATCATTTCGAACATGGTCTCGACTCGTGTAGCGATCTGCCGTTCATCCCCGTCGGAATAATCGGTTTCGATCTTCAAGAACGGCAGGTTATGCCTTCTCCTCACGTGCTCGCCCACCTTGTGCGATTCTATGTTGTAGCCGTGGCAGGCATGCAGGATCACATCGATCACGGCATCGGGCTTGAAGAGCTCGATGAGCCTGTCGATCTGATCAAGGCGCCGTGTGTTGGGAGACATGCAGGAGCACGGGAGCCTGAGGTAGCGCTCGGCCAATGCCTGGATGGGGTCGCTCGCATTCTCCTCGATGGTATCCAGAAACGACTTCATGCCGGTGCAGTTGTCTATGGCAACGATCACCCCGCCCGCTTCCTCGATAACCTTGAACACCTTCGTGGCATCCCCGCCTACCGGGCACCCGGTGATGAGGATGCGCGGAGCGCCTTCCTTGCCGATGCACTCCCCGTTCTTTTTCCTGTTCTCGAGAATCTCCATGCAGCTCTCCAAGAGAGGCTCGATATCTGCGTAACTTGCCGGCTGGGCGAGGAACGTCAGGTCGTACATCTCCTGCCAGGAAAGGTACGAGGGTGTGCCGGCTGAATATTCGAAGATGCTCTTCATCATGGCGTTCTTCTTGTTTGAATCCCTGATAGCGGCTTCTATTGCACCTTCCGTTATTTCTGTATGGAAGGTCTTCTCCAGGAACGATTTGAGCCTGCGGATCACGTGTGTCCAGTTCCGCTTTGCCCCGTCCTCATCCGGCATCTGGGGGAGATCCATGACAAACATGGGCTTTCTGTCCGCGATGAGCTCGAACATCTTCTTTTTTCCGTCACAGGTGGTCTCTGCTACTACCGCATCCGACAAGCCGAAGAAGGGGCAGGTATCGGTAATGATGTACCCATAGCTTGACTTGATGAGCGGGCACAGATTGCCGGGGAGAACCGTCTCGGCAGCCTCGATGGTGCTGTTCGAGAAGGCGCATAGGACCGCAGGCACTGCGTCCATGGCCCGTATGAGCTCAAAGGGGGCATATCCGCAGTACGCGCCCACGACATGCTTGCCCTGTTCTCTCTTGGACTGTACATAGGCCAGGGCCCGCTTGCTCGGCGCACCTGCAAACTGGTCATGAATGAGCGGCACCATCTTTTTCCTCCTCTCCTGGGGCGTATGGCAATCCATCCCTTGTATGTGCGCAGATGATACACAAAAGGGGTTATGCATTCTAATAATAAGAAGTTATGATGCGCGGGAACGCATTCGCTTGGGTTATGGATTTTCTGGCTTGCACCAGCCCAGAGACGGTTTCAGATCCGAATGTTTCAGATAATCCCGTTTTCTCGAGTGCCCTTTGTCTGACGCCACGGTTCTGCCAACCGACAGGATCCGCATGCGCATGCAGGAATGGCAGCTTGCAGGGTCTTCCGTTATGCAGCGCTTGTTCGGGTAGATCTCGTAGAGAGTGCGGTACTTAAGCGGGGTGTAGTTGGACATGACCACATCCGCCCCCGCCTTGAACGCCAATTCCCTGCCGTCCTCCCGGATCGATCCGGTTGCGGTGGTTGCAGGGATGAGGGCATCCCTCGTAACGATACGGGCCAAGGCGACCATCTTGAGCGTCATATCCAGATCGCCGTTCGGGTATCCGGCATACGGGGTATTTGGATGGGAGATGAAAGGACCGATCCCTACCATGTCGGGCTGAAAGCGCTGAATGAACTCGATATCGTCCGCGAGGTGCTCCAGCGACTGGCCGGGAACACCGACCATGCATCCCGCCCCGACCTGGAACCCGATCTCGCGGAGCTCGCTTATGCATCTCATGCGCTCGCCATAATCCGAATCCGGGTGCAGCGCCTTGTACAGCTCAGGGCTTGCCGTCTCGTGCCTCAGGAGGTAGCGGTCCGCTCCGGCTTCATACAGGATCCGGTATTCCTCTTTCGGCCGCTCGCCAACGCAGAGCGTCACCGCCATTTTTGTCTTACGCTTGATCTCCCGGACCAGGTCGGCCAGGATGCCTGCCTGATAGAACGGGTCCTCTCCGGACTGGAGCACAATGGTTTTCAAGCCCCTTGCATCGAGATCCACGGCGAGATCGATGATCTCCTCAACCGGCATCCGATACCTTGCCAGGTCCTTGTTCCCCCTGCGAAGGCCGCAGTAGTTGCAGTTTCGCCTGCAGTAATTGGAGAATTCAACCAGGGCGCGGATATGGACGTCATCTCCGCAGTATTCCCTGCGCACTTCATCGGCAGTGGAGAGCAGCGAGGCTATCTCGGTTTTTTCGTTCCGCTCAAGGAGGAAAAGAATCTCCTCCCTGGTCAGCCTCCCGCTCTCTCTGCAAGTGTGTAACACCTCATCGAAGCGCATCTGTTTCACCCGTATCGAGCACCTCGTTCATGCTGCCGGAGCGGAATCCCTCGAGATCAATGGTTACATAGACAAAACCTGTGGCCTTGGCAATCTTGACGATCTCGGCGGTCAGCTCTTCCTCCATGGCCATGTCCATCTCTTCTTTCCCGAGTTCGAGCCTGAGCAGGTCGCCGTGGTGCCTTGCGCGGAATATGCGAAAGCCTTTTTCGGCCAATAAGTCTTCCACCGCCTCGATCTGCCGGAGCTTGCCGGCCGTGATGGCTGATCCGTACGGGATGCGGGAGGCCATGCAGGCCATGGGCTGCTTGTCTGCTGTTGGCAGGCCGTAGATCTCTTTCGAGATCAGCCGGATATCGGCCTTGGTGAGCCCGCACTCCATGAGAGGGCTCCTTACGCCAAGCTCACGCGCCGCCTTCATCCCGGGGCGGAAATCACCGGTATCGTCGCTGTTGGCACCGTCTGCAATCGTTGATATTCCGAATTGCGCCGCAACATCCCTGATCTTGGAAAAGAGCTCTTTCTTGCA
>JBASVF010000168.1:0-3733 GCA_049275795.1 Desulfomonilia bacterium | reverse complement strand
AGCCAAGGCTTCAGGCACATCATGGTTTCCTCGACCGAGCAGGCAAAGAACCGCACCAGGATCGAGCCGTCGTCCCTGGTCTCAAGGATCTCCTGCCGGGGCAGGATCAACCGGCGTTGGAAGTAATGGGCCCAGGCGGCGTCCACCTCGATGAGCACCTCCATGGTGCGGTCTGCGGAGAACCAGACGTTCACGCTGCTCTCCAGGGCCTCGTCAAGGTCTTTGGGCATGCTCCTGCAAGCAGCCTTAAGCACGCGGATATCGCTCATGTTGTTCAGGATATACTTCTTGATGATGCCGTCGCCGATGTCGCGTGCCACCAGGTACCACACCCCGTCGAAGTATGCGATGCGGTAAGGCTCGGCCGTTACGCCGTGGGAAGAGCGGCCCTCGTAATAGAACGAGATCTGCCTGCCGCCTTGGATGGCCTTGATGATCCTGCTCATGGTCTTGCCGCTCAAGGGGATGTCGCTTTTCACCTTGATGTACACCGGCCTGCAGGCGGTGTAGTCGCAGATTCTGCCCAGCAGTCCCTCGGCCGCCCGCTCGAAGGGCTTGCCCAGCTGGGAGACCAGGTCCTTCAATGCCACGATCAGCGCGAGCTCGGCGTCGTCGAACACCTCGAGGTCCTTGAGCAGGCCCTTGTCCAGCCGGTAGAGCCCTTTTTTCTCCTCGTTCACCGGGATTCCCGCGCATCTGAGCGCCTTCAGGTCGCGTTGGACGGTGCGGGCGTTCACCCCCAGGTCTTGGCTTATCCACGAGGTGCTCACCGATTCCCTCTCCAGGAAGATCCGCAATATGCGCCCAAGCCTCATGAGCCGCCGTGTAACGGCCCTGTTTGAGTTGTCGGCCATGAAAAACCCCTTTTCATTTCATGATCATGAGATGACTTTACGGCACAACGCCCGGCCGAGTAAACACTCTGAGGTCGATTTTGCGACATCCATGTGTCGCAGAGACCTTCCAGCCGGCGAGAAACAGGAGTAGAGAGGTCTCCTTTGATCATGATCTTCGCCCGTATTCGGGCGGGAAGGAGAGGGTCTTGGAGAGTGCGATCAGAGAAAAGGTCATGGATATCGAGCCGGGGGATGTGCAGCAGTACCGAAACGTGACGGTGTTCCCGCTCTTCTGCGGGTTCAAGCCGCCGGTGAAGCATCTCGTCCTGAGAGAGGCGATGGAAAGGGGCCTCATCTCCATCGGCGAGGTGAGCGAGGGCGGCAGTGTGCCGCAGCTCAGGGTTACCAGCACCGCAGACGCCCCGGTGCTCATCCTGGACGGTGAAGAGCTAGCCGGCGCCAAGCAGAACCGGGTGCTCAACACCACGGTGCTGCTCAGGAAGCGCTCGGTTACTATCATCCCGGTGAGCTGCACCGAGCAGGGCAGGTGGAGCTATGAGTCGGAGACCTTCACCGAGTCGGGCGTCATCATGTCGCCCAGGGTCAGGGAGATCAAGAACAGGTCAGTGCAGGAATCTCTGCACGCGGCCCGGGAGTTTCACTCGGACCAGTACGCTGTCTGGGAGGGTATCCGCGAGCAGGCAAACGATGCATCGGTAAGCTCCCCGACCGGTGCCATGCGGGATGTGCATGAAAATCTCAGGGAAGACATCAGCGACTATGGCGGGCACTTTCCCCTGGTACTAGGCCAGCAGGGGATCCTTGTCGCCATCGGCAAAGAGGTGGTAGGCATGGATGTGGTCACCTACCCGCATGCCTATGCGCTCCTCCACTCAAAGCTCGTTAAGAGCTACATGCTGGATGCCGTCACCCTCAGCAACGGCAAAGAACGAAGAACCTCTGGCAAGGCACAGGCCCAAGATTTCATCGATAGCATCGCAGGATGCGAGACCACGAAGTACAAGTCGGTCGGCCACGGGTGGGATGTGCGCTTCCAGGGGAAGAACATCCATGGATCGGTGCTCGCATACCGGAGCGGAGCAGTCCACCTGGCATTCTTCGCAACGCAAGCCCATGAGTCTGGGAAGGATTGGGGCGGAATGTCCGGCTATCGGAAGAGGGCCGGGTTCAGAGATCTGATAATCTATTGAGAACAACAAGGCCTTACATGAGATGCCCATGGAGAAGCTCTCATGAATCAGGCTGCAAAAGGAAGTTTTAGAGAAATACGAAAGAAATACAAAAAATTATAATGGAGGTCATACAATGAAGAGAGTATGCGGGTTGTTAATCATTGGTATCCTGGTCGTTTCTTCGGTATGTTACGCCGCAGATTCGGAATTTCAGCTTCGTCCGTACTACGTGGTGCCCGGGGATGATGAGTTTTTGGACTATGCGTTGGGCGTAGATGCTCGATACGTTTTCTGGACGAATCCCAACCTGGGCATTGCCCTTTCCGTAGGGTTGGCCGATTGGAAAGCCGATGACCGCGTGCTTGTGGAAGAGGGTGCTGCGGCACAATTGGACGGTTCGGCACTCGTGGTCCCCATGGGCGTATCCGTGCTTCTCAGACCCACGCCGCCTGATGCCCGGTTCGATCTGACCCTTGAATGCGGCTTGCGGTATGTGGTGGTCAATTCGAATGTGGATTTTGCCGCAACAGACTTTTATTACTACCTCGAAGACGAGCTGGATATCGAAAACGGCGTGGTGGGGGGCGTCGGTGCAGAAGTCGGTTTTCCTCTCTCTGACGCAATGGGTCTGTCCTTTGGCGTTGGCTATCAGTTCGACATCTCGAAAGGCGATGTCGAATGGTTTGATGTAAATGTCGGAGAGTTTGAGATGAAGGGGTTTTATTTCAATCTCGGGTTGAACATAGCCTTATAATTTCATGTCATAGCGCTACGCCCATGACAAGGGCGTAGCGCCCCTGATCATGCCGAATAGACTTCGCCGCCCGGAAGCTCGACGCCGCGACCCATGTTCTGATATAGCCAGCATAGCTGAACAGGCGTTTGCGTCTCCGGGCGGTCAGCTCTTTGACGATGCCGAACCGTTCCAGGTATTCGAGCGCTTTGTTGCACATGGCCGGTGTGAATCCGGTCTTCTCCACCGGTGAGCTCGATGCGGCGATGGATGTTCGATCAGTGCACTGTGTACCTGCAGGGCGGTATATGTATACCCTTCAAGACATATCGATATGCTCCTCATACCCTACAAAGCCGAGGCCGATAATGGGTGTATTGTCGTTGTATTGGGAGGAAACACCGGCACCTCGGAGCACGAGGATCATGCAATAATGGGAGAGGCATATGTAGCCTTGGATAAGCACCCTGTGTCACTCCCCAGTATGAATGGAGGCAAAGATGTATACCGGCCAGGCGAGTGGGGAAAGATGAGATGCATGGAATGAGCGATGGTCAGCAAACAGCAATACAAGTGGACCAGATCAAGAAGAGCTTCTGGGATGCGGTGAGGAAGACGATCAACAAGTTCCGCGAGCACCCCTGCTACTTCTTCACCGAGTCGGACATTGTCTCGTATTTTTATTCCTGCTTCTACTCCAGTGCATTTGAATGCTTAAACGACGAGAACAAGCGGATCTATCTTGCACACAGGGAGTATCCCACGAACTTCAGGTACGACAAGGATAAACTCACCGATGATTCCTTTGAACCCTATCCTCTGAACGGCAAAAAGGGCAGCCGGGGCAACTATGATTTCGCCGTTCTGAACCCCGACTTCGTAAAGAACGCCCGGACCGTCGAGGATGTGGTGAACAAGAACATCCAACTCCTCCTGAAGCGTACGGAAAACAGCGCCGCGAGGAACTATGG